>JAGGUC010000154.1 GCA_021158735.1 Desulfurococcales archaeon
AACCCCCACCATAAATCGGTATTCTATTAGGTGACTCCGGCTTGGAGCGGATCAGTGCTTCCCAGTATGTCTTATTTTCAACATCACCGACAATCACGGCTACTATACCTTCCCTACCGACTATGAACGTCGTAGGTATCTCAGGAGGCATTCCATACTCTCTGATCAGCTCGAAGAACCTCACCCTACATGATTTGTTAGCAACTATGTCGCAGAATATGGTCATGCTGCCGTAGTGTTCTAGGAGAAACTCCTCGAGTAATCTGCAGGCCTTACATCCGCCTGAGCCGTAGACGAACAGACAGGCCGTCATGTTGGAATCACTGACCTGCTGCCCTACTGCCTGGTCAGTACTGACGGGTGTCTGAGCATGAGCTACGGCTAAGGCCGTGACCATAAGTATGGTTAGGGCAGTATAGACTGCGACCACATACCCGTTAGCACGGTTCAGCACAGCAGCTTAGCCCCCAGTAAGTATTAATTTAGGTGAGTATAATACTGTTGCCAGCTAAAGTGTATTAATGGGGTGCCTGAGTGGGGTGTGTCGCAGTAACCGGAGGTAAGGGAGGAACAGGCAAGAGCACTGTAGCAGTCAATGTTGCTTTAGCTGCGGCTGAGTACAGGGATATCGTGCTGGCTGACCTAGATGTTGAGGCACCTAACGACCACATCTTACTTAACGCAGAGCTTGAAGGTAGGGAGGAAATAAGAATTATGATTCCCTTCATAGACTACAGTAAGTGTGTTAAGTGCGGTGCATGCGCTAAAGTATGTGACACAGGCGCCATACTGGCGCCGAAGGGAAGGTACCCCTTCACACTCCCAAGACTCTGCAGCGGGTGCAGGGCATGCTACTTCGCCTGCCCAACCAAGGCTATTGCGGAGGGCTTCAAGGTAATAGGGTACTCGTACAGAACGGAAATCACGTCGGGCAGTAAGTCCCTGACACTAATAACTGGTGTACTGCGTGAAGGCGAGGAACACGTTACCCCAGCAGTACTAGCCACTAAAGACAGAGCTTTGAGAGAGTCGAGAGATCTCCTAGTAATCGATACAGCTGCTGGCTCAGGGAACACCATCACGGCCTCCATAGACGGGTCAGACCTGATCATAGCTGTAACTGAGCCGACCCCCCTCGGCGTACACGACCTCGAGCTTGTGCTGGAGCTGGCCAGCAGGCTCGGTATTGAGGCCCTAGTCGTGATCAATAAGGTTGGCATAGGGCCTAAGAAAAAGGTAGTCGATATAGTGGTTAGGCATGGAGCAAAAATAATTGCTGAAATACCGTACTCCAAGGACATTATCAAATCATATGTAAAAGGAGTTCCGATAATTAAGGCTGATCCCAGCAACCCCATAGCGTCCAAGTTCAGGGAACTCGGTAAGTACTTGAGCGAGGTGGTCTAAAGTGATTGAGGTAGCTGTAGCTAGTGGAAAGGGAGGTGTGGGCAAAAGCACTGTAGCGGCTTCACTAGCCATACACCTCTCCAAGCAAGGCTACAGTGTAGTTCTAGCTGATGCTGATGCTGAGGCACCTAATGCACACTTAGTATTAGGTATTAATTCATGGAATGAAGTAAGGAGCTATAGTGAGGGCTACATAGCCAGGATCGACTACAGTAAGTGCACTGGGTGCGGCAGGTGTGCAGAGGTATGCGCGTTTAAAGCAGTGAAGTACATAGGGGGCAGGTACGTGATCAGCGAACTTACTTGCGAGGGCTGCTTGACGTGCTCGCTAGTGTGTCCTGAGTCAGCCATATCACGTACTAGAGTAGTAGCAGGTGAGGTCAGAATAGTTAGGAGGACTAGGTGGGGGTTCCCGCTAGTTAGCTCCCTGCTGACCCTAGGCAGACCGAACTCAGGCAAATTAGTTACTGAAGTAAAGAATACTGCCAGAAACCTAGCCACTGATGACTCAATCATAATCATTGACTCAGCTGCCGGCATAGGTTGCCAGGTAATTGCTTCACTAGCTGGGGCACACATGGCGGTACTTATTGCTGAGCCTACGCCAGCGAGCTTCAGCGACTTAAAGAGGGTTCATGCAGTAGCCAAGCACTTCGGAATACCGTCAGCACTGATCGTTAATAAGTCCGACATAAACCCTGACTATACTGAGGTAATTATTGAGTACGCTAAAAAAGAAAAAATTGATTTCCTAGGTACAATACCGTATGATGAGGACATCTCTAAATCTCTCAGCCTCCTAAAGCCACCTACTGAAGCTTTCCCACAGTCTCCGGCCAGCAAAGCACTCATGAATATTGCGGGAGTGTTTGAGGAGAGAGTTCTCAGATACTGGAGTAGGTGGCGCTATGAGTTTAAGCCCCCTGAAGCAAGACCCTACGTACCCATAATTATTAAGCCTAGCGAATACAGTATTAGCGGTGAAGTAAAGTGACTAAGGTCGCATTCCCTACGGGGGATATGGGAGGACTAGACGACGGCGTCTACCCGCGATTCGCCAGGGCACCGACATTAACCATCGTAGAAGTTGATGAGGACTTCAACGTAGTCAATGTTAAGGTGCTCAGAAACCCGGGCATGGACGCTGCTAGAGGTGCTGCAGTGAAGGTTGCTGAACTACTGTCAAGTGAGGGTGTTTCAGTAGTAGCTACCGCTAGCTTAGGTCCTCACGCGTCAGCTGTGCTTCAAAACTTAGGTGTACGGGTAGTACAAGTAGAAGAGAGCATAGCTGTGAGAGAGGCCCTGAAAAAGGTGAGGGAAACCCTAAAGTAGTTTTTTCCGTCTTACTCATACCTCAGCGCTACAGCTGGAGGTATCTTAGCCGCTCTCTGAGCTGGGAAGACACCCCCCAGTACGCCCACCATGATCGTGATTCCCAAGGTCCTCGAGATGAGTTCGGGTGTTATCATCGGCGGCGCCCTAATCACTATATTAGCCGTAGCTCCTTTAATTATGAAGCCCCCACTAGCCAGTATGTGGGCTCCTGCAATACCTAGGCTGATCCCGATCGCCGCACCGACCAAGGACATTAGGAGTGCCTCAGCTAGTATCATGGCCATCACCTGCCCGTCAGTAAACCCGAGTGCCTTAAGAACGCCTATCTCTCTGGTTCTCTCAATAACTGACGTAATCATTGTAGCAGCCGTGCCTGCAACAGCGACGGCGAACGCTGATAGTGAGGTAGCGAATGTTATGAAGTTCATAGCCCCTGATACAGAGCCCACGATCTGCGCTATCCCCTTAAACGATATTATGTCTACGTTGTCCCCGTAGGTGTCTCTAAGCTTATTCACAACCGCTGACACATAGGTGGGAGACTTAAGTATTATGATTATGCCTGACCAAGTCCTCATGTGCAGGATCTTATCGCCTGAATCCAGTGGTAGGAATATTGCTTTGTCGGGCGAGAGTATCATCGCGCCACCATATTCAGCTAGTATACCCTTCACTCTGACCGATGTTCTAGAGATCTTGACCTTCCCCTCGGATTCCACCTTAGTAAGCATTATGGGGACTGCATCACCCACATCATAGTACTTAGCTCCTGTAGACTCGGATTGAGATACGTAGTACCCGATTAGAGCGCAGGTGATCTCGCTCGGTGACGGCACATCACCCTCCTTAACCTTGAGGCCGCCGATGATCTTGAAGAGGAGGTCCATGTCGATAGCGTAGACATACACCTGCAGCTTCTTCTCAGGCGTACTAACGTATGCTTGAGTCAAGTAGAATGGACCTGCCATATCGACCTCAGACATGCGCTTAATGAAGTCTAGGTCGTCATCCTTGAGAGTGTATTTCGAAGTACTGAAAAGAACTATGGTGTTCTGACCTAAGGCGAGCAGCTGCTGCTGAACGTAGTGTGTGTGACCCTGAACCACACTAGTTATCATGACTAGTGCTAGGGGGCCTATGGCAATACCTACGATTGTTAGGACGGCCCTCAACCTCCTCTCTGTCAGTGCCTTAAATGAGTACCTGATTATGTCGGGCATCATGTACAGCATTACTAGACACCCTCATACGTCTCCGGGAGCCTGTGCTTCTTCAGGTACGACCTTATGGCTAGCCCGACCAGAGCCAAGAATACTATAACGGCAACAACAACTATGACGGACCACGTATTGCCAGCCCAAGCCAGCGGTCCAGCAGATACACTTGTAGTTTCGGTCACGTTCTCCACTATTACGGGTACTGAAGTATTGATTTTTAGTAACTCATTATATGGGTTCCTGTACATGACCACGATCGTGGCCTCACCCACAGGGCCCGTGCTTAACTTAACAGTGAATGATGTCTGAGATGATGGGTCGAGGTCGCCGACGAAGTAGGGTTCCGACTTCTGCCCACCAGCTAGTACGACCACCTGTATCCTCTGTGCCTGGGCATTCCCTAAGTTAGTCAGTGTGCCTGAGACGCGGAGTTCCCCAACCCTCCAGACAGCCTTTACATCACTTACCTCAAGCTCTATGTAAGGCTCAACTACGACACTGAATGACATGTTAACTACCCGGTTATTCCCGCTTACGTCAGTGTAAATTATGGCTGCTGTAAAGGGTACCGTTCCATATGTGAGGGTTATGCCAGCTTGAGTCGGCATTGGGTTGAAGTACACAGTGACATTGACTTCCCTTACCTTCCCAGGCTCTAGAGTGCCTAGGTAGTAACTTGTCTTCTTAACCAGTAGGGTGCCTGTTGTTGGAATTATGTTTAGGTATACATTATATATTGGTGATGTCCCTACATTGAGTACCTTAATCCTCATAACCCCCTCACGTTCCTCAAACCTGAGCGTACCGTCAGTCCACGCAAGCACTAGCTTACTCGTTCCTAACACATGGACAGGCACCCTAAACACATAATACCTGAGGTTGTTCCAGTGGTCAATAAAGGACACATTCATTACTGCATAGTACGTGCCGGGAGCTACATTAAGTATGTTAACAGGTATTACGAACGTTAGGATGTCTCCTTTACTGAAGGACGTCACTTGCTGCCTAATGGCTTGAGCAGGTACCGTTAGCGGCAGGCGCCCTACACCCGGTATGCTGATACCCTGCAGTCCCGCACTACCAACCTGCGGTGTGATGGCTGCTGAAGTAGCCGCTACCCTCACCCTGGACTCATTATTTAGTGAGGAGACGATCCCTTCAGGCAGGGTCACATCCGCTACTACACCAGTTATTGACGGGAAGTCCGTATTCCTAACCATTACGTACAGCAAGTTACCGTAGGTCCCCGGCTCCCCAGTCTTGCTGTACCATCCGGAGACTACGTACTCAAGCCCGTACCTGACCTCATTAACTACTATCGGGATCTTGAACTCCTCCTCCCTCTCTACGCACGCACCTCCGGACAGCACCGTATACTTCAGGTACAGTACCGCGTCATACCTGCCTGAGCTCAGGTTTCCTACACTAACGGTGAACTCTAAAGTTACTGTCCTATGTGATGCTACAGGCCCTTCGACATATGCCCTAGCAACCCCTCCCTCCTTAGACCACATTCCCTTAGGTAGCTTTAATTCGGCATCGATACCCGCTATGTTGAATGGGTAGTTATTGGCTAGCGTAACAGCATAGGTCGCGTTCTCTGTGTCCGGGAATACGGGCTGGTTGTTCAGCCAGCCGTAATCCACTAACTCAATTCCTGTCCTTTTGAGGGCCGCATACTCCTCAACCCTTAACGTCCTCAAGAACTCCTGTGTGTAGTTAATGAATGCGCCGCCGAGTTCAAACGCGTAGTTAACCATCACCCTGAACAATACATCACCGACCACTACGCTGCCTAGGTCAACGTAGAGAACCGCCCTACATGAAGCACCACTACCTAGTGTCGTAGCAGCTAAGGTACTGCCCTCAATAACTACAACAGACCTATTTACAGGGACTATGGTGACGACAACATTACTTGCTGAGTACCTGCCAGCATTAACTAACTCAACATGCACAGGAACCGAGCGTTCGCCGGGGTAGGCCGTCTGGGGCTCTGTCGCGCCCCACCACATCCTAGTTAGTTTTAACTCGGGCCTGAACTCATCTGGGTTACTGATGACAAGCCTTATTCTGAACTCTCTGCTACTGTACAGGTATGAAGTTCCTGATGAAACGACGTAGTCCACCGTTAATGTAGCATTCCACACACCCGGAGGTACGTCATCAGCTATGTCTAGAGTGAATGTCAGGACGCCTACACCCCCCGCCCTTATGCCTGCAGTCAGGCAGTCTCCTGAGATACTCTTGAGCTTGAACCCCATAGGAAGCTTGAGCTTAGGTATTATAGTTGTGATAGGATCCTCACCCAGATTAGCCAGTCTGACCTCAAGGTTTATGTTTCTGGATGAGGGAAATGCCCAAGAGTTTGCGTTCCCGTATATCCACCTCTGCGACACTAAGTAGAGTACCTCCTCCTCAGAGACTCCTGCAGTGAAGTTCAGCTCCTGAATTACTAGGAACTCCGCACCCCTGTAGTCTGCCAGTACCTTGAGCTCTATAGTAAAATTCGGTGCAACCTTGACCACGCTGGCGTTTATGTCGCTGAAGGTTATTGTGAATACGTCACCGTAATTTATAGGGCCTCTAACCGTAGATACTACTACTTGACTCCCGTTCCTCCAAGTATAGCCTTCAGGAAGCCTCAGCTTAGCTACTAGTTCATTTATGGTGACCTGGTCTAAGTTCTGCATTGTTACCTCTAGGTTAAGCGCCCTTGACTCACCGTAGGCTATGTTCCGAGACCACGAAGCACTCACTAGGCTCAGGTTTACTGGTTTAGGTTGTTCTATAGGTAGTACTAGCTCGATCTCCGTGTAGGCACTGTAGTCGACGCCGTCTTCAGTAACTGCAGTCACATTAGCTACTACACTAACTAAGTAGTTCCCGGGGGAGGTACTGAGGGGTGTGCCAATCCCTGTAAAAGTGAGGATCGCCTTATCTTCCACATTAAGGTTAGGCATACTAATCCTGACTGCTGAAGGTGTTAGCGGTTGCGGGAGCACTAGCTTAGCGAGCCCGCCAGTAATTCTGACATCACCTACGTTCTCCACCATGATGTTTAGTTCAGCACCCTCAGTACCCGGGAACACCCTGTCACTAGCCCACCACACATCGACAACCCTAAGCTTAGGTTCAGGGTACTTGGATACCTTAACCTGTATCTCTTGTGTTACCGTCTTCCTTTTCGTTGTTGGAGACTGCACCTCGTAGGACACACTCAATTTTATAGTGTACATGCCGGGCTCAACACTCCTGTCGACATTGACCCTGAACTTAAACTGAAAGACCTCGCCCGGCTTGAATGACGTCTTATAAGTTTCATTCGGTGACACGGCAGCTACACATGTCCCTGAGCCATAGGTCGGTGTGAATCCCTCAGGCAGTATGAAGCAGGCCTCAACATTAGTTATGCTGTAGTACTCATTATTTACTTCATCAACAACTATGCTGACCCCGGTGCTACCGGGGTAGATCTCCGAAGTCCCAGCTGAGGATGTCACTGTGACCTTAGACATACTTATGGTGGAGCTGGCAGAAAGCGTTTGTGTGAGTGATGATATCAACTGAATTAAAATAAGTAGGGTAAGTACTGCCGCCGCAGCACTGAATTTCTTCCTGCGTGCATGCACCATAATCACCCTTCAACTACTCTTACCTAAGAGACTAAAGTGCTTCCTCTATAAAAAAGTATCTGGAGATATATCTAAAGATATAGATTTTAAAGAGAAGTTATAATATCACTAAAGGATATGGGTAGAAAAGGAAGGTGGTGACGCTGTGGCTGCTGACGACATAGTGATCAAGCTCGTGGACGTCAAGAAGGTATATAGAGCTAGCTCCGTAACTACTTGGGCCCTCAGGGGTGTGAACCTCGAGGTCAGGAAGGGAGACTACGTAGCTATAATGGGGCCCTCAGGCTCAGGTAAGACAACCCTACTAAACATAATAGGTCTACTGGACAGACCGACATCAGGTAAGGTAATCATTGATGGTCGTGACATATCTAGGTTAAGCAGCAGGGAAGTATCGAGGCTGAGGAACTACAAGATCGGGTTTGTATTCCAGATGTTCAACCTAGTCAATAGGTTGACAGTTCTCGAAAACATCGAGCTCCCCCTCGTACCTAGGGGCGTGCCGAGACCCCTCAGGGTAAAGCTAGTTAAGGAGGCCCTCCTTAAGGTTGGAGGAGAGCTCTCATGGCTACTTAAGAGGCCTAACCAGCTGAGTGGTGGGCAGCAGCAGAGGGTAGCCATAGCTAGAGCCATCGTAACCAACCCAGCAATACTTCTGGCTGACGAACCTACTGGAAACCTGGACAGGAAGTCGGCTAAGCAGGTGGTTCAGACATTCATGAAGCTGAATGAGTCGGGGCAGACAATAATAGTTGTGACGCATGACCCGGAGGTAGCTAATTGCTGCAGGAAAATACTCCTCATAAGGGACGGCAAGATCATAGGCGATGTTGAGCCCAACACAGATAGGTGCATAATAAACACAGCAGATTAGAAGGCACCCAGCAGGACAGTTCCAGCCACACATGAGGTTTACTGACTTCACCTTCCGCGCTTCAGCACCTTAGCCCTTTCCCCGTACCCGACTACCACGAAATCTGCTAGACCGATGAAGAGGCCTGTCTCAATAACTCCTGGCAGGGAGGTCAACTCCCTTTCCAGCTCCAGCGGGTCGAACTTTTTCTGAGGGTATATGTCGACTATTACACCACCTACGTCAGAAATAATGGGTCCGTACTTCCCCTTAGTGGCATACCTGATCTTAGGTTTATAACCCCGCTTGCTCAAGTACCTACACACTAGGTTAAGTGCCTGCTGCTGAACATCCAGTGGCACTGGGTGCTTCTCACCCAGGTAATCCACCAGCTTCGTGTAGTCGACGATAAAGACCCTCCTATCAGAGTAGTAAGTCATTATCTTCTCTAACGTTAGTGCTGCGCCACCACCCTTTATCATGTTTAATCCCTTGTCAACCTCATCAGCACCATCAACATACACGTCGAGCTTCTCAATACTTACTGGGTACAGAACCTTAAAGCCCAGGTCCCCCAACTTAAGCGCCGTATCTATTGATGAGGCAGCAAATACCCTGTCCCTCCACTCACTCATCGACTCACCCAGTAAGCTAATAAAGACCTCAACAGTTGAGCCAGTTCCCACACCAATTACTTCAGCATCAACTATGAACTCCATAGCCTTCTTAGCGGCACTTAACTTAGCCCTCCTTAAATTACTGACTGAATCCACCTCAAACACCCCGCCTAAACCAGCCCAGCAGAATTTTCCGTGGAAATTAAAATGAGTTTAGGTGTGATGGCTTGAAGCCGTTCAGCACAGGCGACTTCCCGAGGGTTCGGATGGTGAGGAACTGGACAGAGACAGTGTGTAGATTCTATCAAGCCGTAGTGTTAGGGCAGACACAGGCTTTTTATTAACCCATATGATCACATCGTAAATTCCGGCAGGAACTGCACTGCTTAAGCCACTTATTCTGAACTCAAGCAGTACACTACCGTTGCGGACCACCCAATCACTAGCCCTAATCAGAGCTATGTTGGCGTACTCCACACCCTCAGGCACTACACCAGCTACCGGGGTCTCATCGCCATGCTTATACACAAGAACGTCAAGGCTCTTGACCATTGATACGCCTGAGACCTCCAGTCTTAGCGAGTCATTAAGTACTGAAACCCTTGACTCAGGAACTGAGTAGTTAACAGCGATGAACCGCAGTACACCACCGCTTATTGCAGTCCAGAAATACCCCCCACTAACTAAGGTGCTGTTGTAGTACTTCCTCGCCAGCCCATCGAAGTAGTTAGCGAGCATTTCAACCCACCACCTGCGGAAAACAGGTGAGTAGAGTACCGTAACAGGATACCTGGCACTCCCACCGTAGCCGACAAGCTCGGGAGTATATAGCCTTAATTCAGACCCAATAGCATACAATAGTGACTTTAACCTCGGGTCCAGAATTAGATTAGGGTGCTTACGCATGAATTCCTTCACAGCCTCATAAAATACTTCATCATCCAGTGCATCACTGGGGTACGTATCCGTAGCGTTCAGTTCAACATCATTCAGTACCTCAAGCTGGACCTCACCACCAGCAACCCAGTACTTGATCAAACTAACCGAACCCTTACTTCCTAAGAGTACGTAGTCAATGTAATCACCTACCTCAATAGGCGGGAGAACCTGATCAAGCAGGAACATCGAGCCATTGATCGTGACTGCAGGCGCTGCATGATTAATGTTATTCAATAACACAATATACACAGGCTCTACACCAGCAGAAATAAGTGCTGTAGTAATTAGAGCAGAGTAATCCATGCAAATTCCCTTACGGATCTTCAGCGTCATGAGGGGATCGTAAAGACTGTACTCACCTTTCCTTAGTTTTTCCTTATCATAGACTATGTTCTCGTCAACCCACTTAAGAACCAGCCATGAAGCATCAGCGACTTCGTAAACTCCTGAAACTCCGTAAACCGCCTCCCTTACTGCCTCAATAGACGAGTGATTTATATAACACACAAGCTTAAACTCCCCGCATGCGGTCGCCGCACTACACACTGGTGTTGGTTTCCCCACTACTGAGGACCCTGTAATCGATATATCTGACCTTGTGACAACAGCTACAGTACTGAGAACTTCTCGCCCGTTAGACCATACGATAACCTCATAAGTACCGGGCTCCAGGACTTTCAGGATGTCCGAGGTGTCGGCCACTAACTTCATGTAGGTCTTATTTAGAAGTACCTCCTCAGCTACTACATCCTCACTACCCTTAGCCATGGGTGTGAAGCTATACGGCCAGAGTATGGCTGTCGGTAATGTATCACCCGGTTTAAAGAAGCCTACTTGATCTACGTAGCCCGCAGTCTCAATAATAAGCCTTCCATTACTAACACTTATGTTAACTAATGGTTTAGCATTAGTTGCTGGCGCCGTCCTATTTAAACTACACTCCGACGGAGAAGTACTGACTGCTCCAGCACGATAAATGCTGGGCTTCTGCGAAGATATCTTAGCTGACCTCTCCATATGTGATGGACATTCAGCAATGATAGCAGTAACTACAACAGCCAGAAGGAGTAGTGCAGTTACTACAACAGTAAGCCTCAACTACCTACCCACATAACATTCTTTTAACGGATAATGAAGTTTGCCACAAATGAAAATATGAAGCTACTGACCGTGATGACCAGCCGAGGTGAAGGAGCTCCCACCTGTTTTATGAGAACTAGTTAAAAAATAAATAACTTAGATTAAACCTCGACCCATGCTAAACTGTAGGCTTCGTTATGTTTACGTTCCTCACTAGTACGTAGGGTACCTTAGATGGTGTGCCTACCTCCCACCACCGTATGTCATACACGCTCTTGCTCAGTCCTACTACATTCTTTAGTAAGTTAGTTAATGTATCAGCTATCCTAAGCCTCCTCACCACACCCACTACCTCACCGTTACTGACCCGGTAGACCGCGTCACGTGTTACTGTCGAGAAGATCCCCTCAACGTAGTTCTGGAGCCTGGTGTACCAGTTATTGTTTATGAGGAGGCCGTCCTTAATATCCCTAATCATCTCCTCTTCACTGAAGTCCCCTGCAGGTATGACTACATTCCATGGATGCGGCATTATCAAGCCTGCATTACCTGTTGACTCAGTCTTCATTACAGCAGCAGTTTTTGAGTTATGAAGCAGGTTTTCGAACCTCCCCTCTTTAATTATCGGCTTCGTCGAGGTCGCGACACCCTCATCATCGAAGCCTGTTGACCCCGGCAGCGACTTTTGAAGTGGGTCATCAATGAGTGAGAACCTCTCCGACGCCACTACATCACCTCGCTCGAACTTCATGAACATAGAGAACCCTGCCAGCACAGCAAAAGCCGATGCCGCACTAGCCACGAGCTCTATTAAATTCCCCACAACCAGAGGAGAAAGCACTACGTCATACCTCCTCGGCGGAACGTCAACCACATTAGTCACCAGTCTGGCATAGTACGCCGCCCTTCTCCCGACTTCCTTCAGGGCACCCATGTCGAGTATTCTGGAGCCGTACGCCCAGTGACCAGTGCTATCCTTATAGAAGGCCCTCAAGTACACCTCAATAGACGTGCCCTCCTCATAGAACTCAGCCCCGGTACTAGTGGCTAGGGCCTTCCTCTCAACATCAAGCGTGAGAGTTCCCGCAGCTTTTTCAGCTCCCTCACCATGTGCTGCCGAGACCACCTCAGCAATTAGTTCAGGGCTCCTGTACATGCTGTCAATTATCTTAGGGTCCACCAGACCCTCTAAAGGCCTGCCGGAGGGTTCAGGTAGTGGTGCATACATTTCTGACTCGCTGACGGACTTGATGTAGTCTCCGATCCTGCTGTAGACACGTTCCACATCTTCTTTTCCTTTTACTGGGGCCTCAACAAGCACTATTTTCCTATCCTTAGTTAGGTAGAGCTCAAGGTTAACCGCCCTCCAACTCTGGGCTACGGTCAGCTGACTGTTAGCGACCTTCACCATAGACTTCTCATTACTAACTACCTTAGCAACTACGTCATCGAATCCTAAGCCAACACCTCTCTCAACAGACTGCTTAGCCAGTTCAAGCACGAACTCCTTCATTTTGGTGCCACCCCCACAAGCATTCTACTCAACCTAACATCGGGCCCGCCAGCCCACACAGGCACACCCTGAGCCGGCTCACCCTTACCGCATGTAGCCGCATAGAACCTGAGTTCCTTCCCCTTAGCTGCTATTGAGCTGTAGAAGGACTTAGTAGTGAACTCTAGAGCCGGGTACAGTACTGGCTCAGCGAGCTCACCCCTACGTATCATGTATGACTCAAGACCTACGTATCTCTGACCCCATCTAATGTCGTCTATGTTCCACTCCATGTAGCTCTTAACGTAGATCCCCAGTTCCACGTCCTCAATGAGTTCCTCGAAGGTCCTGTCACCTGGCTCTAAGTATGTATTAGCCATCCTGACTAAGGGCTCGCTGGCGAAGTCCATAGCTCTGGCTGCTGCGTTACTGTTGGTGCCGAAGACTGCTGCGGACCATCTGTTGTGTAGGGGCTCGTTGATTATTCCCTTATAGTAGATGTACCTCGGCCTAGCAGGCACTCCCTCATCATCGTAGAGGTAGAACCCGTAGCTACCGGGTATTGTCGGGTCATCAATTACTGTAGCGTTTTGATTCCCTATCCTCCCCCTCCCTATCATCTCAGGCTTAACGTAGCTCTCCCCTGCCTGAGCCGCCTCCCTTCCCCATATCCTGTCAGCCTCCATAGGGTGTCCCGCACTCTCATGAACTATGAGCCCCACTACTTCACTCCCCACTACAACATCTACGGGCTCCCTAGGAGGCTCAACACCCTTCAGGAGGACGGGCTCTATATTCCTGGCTTCCTCTTCTAGGTAGTCCCTAATTCTCCATGACCTAAATACCTCGTACCCTCCTGACCCTCCAAGTTCAATGAATCTTTGAAGAGTCCCCCTCTGGGGGTGTGCGAGAACCATGTTAGCCCAGTAGAATACCCGAGGGGTCTTCGACTCTACGTGCGCTCCGTCACTCGACACCAAGGTCTTCTCCTCGACGACCTCGATGTACTCCTCAAATAGTGAGGTCAGCTTAGCCTCCCTAAGAACCTTAGGGAGCTCGTCCCATACACCAACGAGTACCTTAACCTTATCCTCCAGGTGCACGTCCTCAAAATCCTCCTTAACCAGTACCTCATACTTAGATCTACCGACCCTTTCCTCCGATAGCGTGTGCACCCACTTAACAAGTGGCTTAGATGAGCGTGCTAGCGAGAGCGCCTTATCAACAGCCTTTCTCACACCCTCGCGGGTGAGATCCGTAGTTGATGAAAACACTAGAGCACCACCATAAACTACCCTCACCCCTATTCCCTCCTTACTCATCATTCCCGCACCGACAACCGCGCCGTTTCTGACAACTACTTCAGAGCCTTCGTGCCTGTGGTACCTAGCCTCAACGTAGACCGCTCCTTGAGATAAGCCATAATCAACAGCGTAGTAGAGCACGTCTTCATACATGACCCGGCACCTGGATAAATTATATTCACTACTCTCTAATATCTGAGCAAAACATTTTAAGTTTTAGTTGAGATGATGAGGGGCTCAGAGCAACGTAACACATTATTTTGAGCTGAACAGGACTTACTAGTGGCGGGTGCAGTGAGGTTACCGAAGTACTTCACAGCTTTCATAGCTCTTTGCTTAGTGTCATTATTTGCTGACATTACTTACGAAGGATGTAGGTCTGTATTGGGGGCCTACTTCGAGGTATTAGGGGCTACTGCAGTTATTGCTGGTTCAATAAGCGCTGGCGAGTTCCTGAGCTACATTGTAAGGGGTGTCAGCGGGTTTATTGCAGGTACTCTGAGATCCAGTCTAACATACTGGCTGCTAATATTCGCAGGCTACGCCTTAAACCTCGTAGCCGTCCCACTCTTAGCACTAGCTGGGAACTGGCCACTAGCCCTAGCACTAGTTATGGCTGAGAGAGTGGGGAAAGGCTTAAGGACTCCGGCCCGGGACGTAGTACTGGCTGAAGTCACTGAGGGAATGGGCAGGGGTAAGGGGTTCGGACTACATGAACTCATGGATCAGATAGGTGCTGTATCGGGTCCAGCCATAGTTATGCTGGCCCTCAAGTTCACTAACAACTACTCATTCACCTACGCCATACTTGCTCTTCCCGCACTAGCTGCCCTGGCAACACTTACTGTAGCGTACCGCAGCTACCCGAGCGTAAAGGCCGTAGAGCCCGGGCAGCACCGTACTGGAGGACTGGGTCCTTACTTTTGGCTTTTTACAGCTTCAGTAGCCCTGCTTTCATTAGGGTACATTCACTGGGGGGTCGCAGCATATCACATGAGGACTTCCTCGATCATACCGGACTACATGGTAGCTGTCATGTACTTGGTAGCTATGCTGACTGATGCAACTGTAGCGTACCCTGCAGGCTACCTCTACGACCGCATAGGCCCTAAAACAATACTTGCCACACCAGTCCTTGCAGCTGTGACAACCCCTGCACTACTGCTCGCTAGGTCGTCTTGGAACTTCATAATTGCTTCCGCTATTTGGGGTGTGGTTATGGGGATATATGAAACCAACATGAGGGTTGTGGTGGCTGATGTCGTCCCACCCAGCAGGAGGGCGCATGCCTACGGAATCTACGGGCTAGTTTTCGGGGGTTCATGGACCTTAGGAAACATTGTTATTGGCTACCTCTATACTGTGTCCGTGAATTACGCAGTAGCGTATGTTGCAGTTACTGAGGTAGTGGCCCTAGCAGTAGTCCTGTTATTTACTCTTAAGTTCAGAGGTCCGGGACCTCTGAACAAATCTCAGAGTACTGACTCAGTCACTAGTTGAACTTAACTCCCGTGCTAACTTACTAGCTGCCTCCCTTAGTTTAACCACTTCATTCCTGGATGGGTGGCCCCTGAACTCTACTACATCAACAACTCTGAAGCCTGCTGACGCGCTTACGTCAGCTAGCTTCTTACCTGCTACACCACCCCACCCATAGGAGGTTACAATGAGTACGGGTTTTTAGAAGCTGTTTTCCGAGCCAGCAACTCTGCGAGGTGCTCGATGAGTGGGAAGACCCCTGCCTCGTACGTTCCAACACCTATGACCAGTGCTTGAGCGTCCAGTGCATCACCTACTACTTCACTAAGTAGTGAGTGCTGGGAGTCTGTGAAGGCGTAGGTAATTACTTTGAATCCCCTCTCCGATAGCTCCTCAGTAACTTCCCTCACGGCCTTCTCAACGAATCCGTACATTGAGGCATATACAGCTACTACCTTACCCTTAACACCTTCGGCACGGGCCCACTTCAGGTAGTACTCTATTATCTCCTTAGGGTTACTGCGCCACACTAGGCCGTGGACCGGCGCAATCACCTTCATCTCAATACCTGCTTCTCCTAACTTGTTAATTGCTTTGAGAACATGCTCTCTGTAATGCCCTACTACGGTAGCTAAGTACTTGCGTGCATAGTGTATGTAGGTAGTGCTTAAGCCGCCATCATCAAATACTGTCGAAGGGATCGAGTAGCTGCCGAAGGCATCACTAGAGAACAGTACTCCGATGCTGGGTGCGTAGGTCATAATGTTGTCGGGCCAGTGCACCCAAGGCATGTAGAAGAACTTGAGTGACTCACTTCCTACCGGGATCTCGCTGCCGTCAGCTACAGCTCTAAACTTCGGTGAGATGTGGTAGAATGACTCGATCATCCCCTTAACTATGGGGCAGAAACATTAAACTGTAGTGTTTTGAATGTTTTGAGTTAAAGTACTTGTAATGTGGTGTCTCATTATTTTCATGGGTATGCGGGTGATGGGAGCTATGCTCCGAGCCCGCTGGGCATGATCTGGATGGGGCCTCATGCTGTTGGGCTCGGCCACCACCCACGACCCAATGAAACCGTATCGCAATAAAACAAAAACATATGGAGTGATACGGTTTGAGGAAACGATGCCCTAGAACTTCGGCCTTAAATCCATTTTCCTCAAGTAGTTTAGGTAGGGCACCGCTATGGTCGGGCTCCATGTGCTGTACTACCACGTAATCTATGTCTCTGACGTCGACTATCTCCTTAAGTACCTCGATGAATTCTGAGGCATAGGTATGCTTCTACGTATCTATTAGAACGTACTTGTCATGTAGTACTAGAAGATACGCATTGTAAGTTATTCCTTCAGGTACCTCCCACAACCCTTCAAAGTACCTTACTTGGTCATCGTCGAGTCTGAGTAGGTGTAGGTTATCTGCTATTTTACGTGTAAGGAACCTAATCATACATTACCCTCAATTGAGTTATTTTGTCTTACAGGTATTAACTTCCTCTACAGCTCTGACGGAAAAATAGTTTAGCTTAAGTTGGTCATTATTTAGCTATTCTCCTGAGGTACTCCCTAACTACCTTGGCTTCTTCCTTAGGTATCTCCTTGTGGCAGAACCACCAGTCAAAGCATGTGTACTTCCCGGCCTCTCTTCAGCATCCTTAATTGTTGATGCTGGAGGAACTATGGCGCGGTCACCGACCAACTCATTACTGGGCCGGTTAGCAGGTAGTGCAACACCGTACTTATCAACTATCTGCAGTCCCTTAACCATCCTCAGCAACTCATCCATGTTTCTCCCCAGCTCCTGCAGGTAATACAGTATCGCCCTTATCGTACCTTCAGCATCAACAATAAATACAGCCCTTACTGTGTGTGTTGCTGACTGAGCATGCAGCAACCCCAGCTTGTCCGCCACCAACCCTCTAGGATCTGCAACTATCGGGAAGGAAACCTCAACACCTAACTTCTCCTTGATCCACTCAACCCACTTAATGTGGCTGAAGGTGCTGTCAACACTAAGCCCTATTAGCTCGGTATTTAACTTCCTGAAGTCCTCATACCTCTTAGCAAAAGCAACAAACTCCGTGGCGCATACCGGGGTAAAGTCGGCGGGGTGGCTGAACAGCACGAACCACTTACCCTTAAAGTAGTCAGGAAGCTTGATCTTCCCTAATAGTGGTAATAACCTCCATTTCAGGGAATTTCTCCCCGATTAAAGGTATTTGACCGGGCATGCATAACACCTGTTCGATAATATATACGTGAAGTTAGTATTTTAAAACTTGATATTTAATAATATTTTAATATTTAATCCCTGGTTTTCCAAATGATTGGGTTAGATTTCCTAACTTAATTAAGGTTAGCCTTACTTGACACTAATGAATTGCCTGGCGTTATCTTACATGGCATGATATCGTGGGGTGACAACAGCTATATTACATTGTACATGTTAACTTGTTTAAACTATTCTATAACTGTTTTTAGAGTAATTTTATATAGCTACATTACCTCGTAGAAACAGGGGAACTATTGAGTAGGAAGGTAAGGGAAGCAGTAGTTGTAGTGAATTTTGGTGGGCAGTACGCTCACCTAATATCTCGGAGATTGAGGGAACTGAGTGCTTATACTGAGGTAGTTCCTTATACTAGGTTTGAGGAGTTTTTAGGTAGTAGGGAAGGAAGGATTAAGGCTGTAGTGCTTTCCGGAGGCCCCGCCAGCGTTAATGCGTTCAGCGGTGACTTAAGTAGGTACTCACGTATTTTGGAATTAAAGATCCCTGTCTTAGGTATTTGTTTCGGGCATCAACTCATCGCTAAGTTGCTCGGTGGCGAGGTCAGGAGGGGTAAGGGTGAGTTCGGGCGCACAGAGGTTGAGGTCGTTCGTGATGACCCGCTATTTGCTGGCTGGGGTAAGAGGGAGTACGTGTGGATGAGCCACAGGGACTACGTTGCTGAACTACCTGACGGTGCTGAAGTACTTGCTGTGTCTGACAAAGGTTACGTAGCTGCCTTCAGAATCAAGGGCACGCTAGTGTACGGAATTCAGTTCCACCCTGAAGTCAGGCATACGCCGAGGGGTATGAGGCTTCTTGAAAACTTTCTTGAACTAGCACGCGTGGATAGGTCGTGGAGACCCAGTAACTTCATAGATGAGATAGTTAAGGAGATAGCTGAGACCGTGGAGCCTGGAGCTAAGGTACTTGCAGCAGTTAGCGGTGGCGTTGACTCAACGGTTGCTGCAGTCCTAGTTAAGAGGGCTGTAGGCGACAGGCTAGTACCTATACTGGTCGATCATGGTCTGTTCCGTGATAGTGAGGTGGAGGAGGTCATAAGCAATTTGAAGAAGGCTGGTATAGACCCTGTGCTCATTGATGCTAGAGAGAGGTTCCTGAGTAAGTTATGGGGTGTCAGGGACTGTGAGGAGAGAAGGAAGATCATTGGTGAGGAATTCGCCAGGATCTTCAGGGAAGTAGCTGAGGGCGACCCAACCATCAAGTACTTTGTTCAGGGCACGACATACCCGGACGTAATAGAGAGTGGGTGGGAAGTGGGTGCCGACAAGATCAAGAGCCACCATAACGTGGCTGGACTTCCTGAGTGGTTCGACCTAAAGTTAATTGAGCCGCTAAAGTACTTCTACAAGGATGAGGTCAGGAGGATCGGTGAAGCACTCAGGGTCCCTGAAGAAATAATTAAGAGGCACCCGTTCCCCGGCCCGGGTCTAGCTGTCAGGGTCATAGGTGAGTTCACGAGCGAGAAGCTAGAGATCGTGCGGAAGGCCTCCAAAATACTTGAGGACGAACTCAGGAGGGCAGGTATGTATGATGAGGTCTGGCAGGCTTTTGCTGTGGTAGGTGATGACGGCTGGGTGGGCGTTAGGGGTGATTCGAGGGACGTTGGCTACATTGTAACACTGCGGGTGGTCTCAAGCGATGACGCAATGACTGCTGACTGGGTCAGAATACCTCATGAAGTACTCGATAGAATAGCGAGAAGGATAACTGCTGAACTGAGTAACGTGACCATGGTTACCTACGCAA
>JAGGUC010000102.1 GCA_021158735.1 Desulfurococcales archaeon
GCTGAGTGGGCTGTAAATGAGAGGGTAGCGTTTGAGATAGGGCTAGGTGCTGCGATAGGTGGTGCGAGAGCATTAGTTACTATGAAGGCCCCAGGAGCGAATGTAGCTGCTGATCCGATACTCTCTGCAGCATACTGCGGTGTTGACGGAGGGCTAGTCGTGCTGATCGCTGATGACCCCGGACCCCACACAACTCAGACAGAGCAGGACAGCAGGTGGTTTGCTAGATTAGCTAAGTTACCTATGCTAACTCCGTCAGATCCTCAGGAGGCAAAAGACTTCACTAAATTAGCTTTTGATATTAGTGAGGAGGTCAATTTACCTGTTCTCTTAAGGACTACTACTAGAGTGAACCACACTGTTGGTGAGGTAGTCTTAGGTGAAGCAAAGCCTCCCCAGAAGTTTAAGTCCTTCGTAAGGGATCCGCCGAGATTTGTTAGGGCTGGAATGAGGTGGAACCTCGAAAGACACAAGTGGCTTAATAAGCAGTTAAGCCTGATGGAGGATGTAGTCAGTCGGTATAACGTCAATAAGGTGATCGGTAGTGGAGATGTTTGCATCGTCTGTGAGGGTGTGGCTTACAATTACGTTGTTGAGGCGGTTTCCGAGTTAGGTATCGAAGATAAGGTCAGGATCATTAAGTTAGCACTTCTTCACCCTCTCCCGACGAACTTACTAAGGGACGCAATTAAAGGTAGTAGAAAAGTTATAGTAGTAGAAGAATTGGACCCGTACGTTGAAGACGGCATTAAGAAGCTGCTGTACGAGTTAAATCTAAACATTGAAGTGGTGGGTAAGGAGGAGGGTATCCTTCCATTAGAAGGAGAATTAACTCCTACATTAGTTAAAGCAGCGTTAGCTAAGGCTATCGGCATTAGGTATGAGACGCCTTCAACCCCGACCGCTCAGGCACTAGAGGTTCCAGCAAGGCCTCCACCACTATGTCCCTCCTGCCCACACAGGTATTCATATCTAGCGATGAAGTTCGGCATTGCTAAGGCAGGGTTCAAAGTATCGGAAGTACCTATAATAGGGGATATCGGGTGCTACGCACTGAGTGTTAGCCCACCCATAAATGCTATATGGACTGAGCACAGTATGGGTGCGAGCATATCAATGGCAATGGGCCTTAAGGTCGGTGGCTACCCCAAGCCAGTCATTGCCACGATAGGGGACTCGACATTCTACCATGGTGGCCTCCAGCCATTACTTGAGGCAATACATAAGAGGGTGGACGTTCTAGTCATAATACTGGACAACTCTGTAGTTGCCATGACTGGTCATCAGTCAACTCCTGAGTGGGGTAGGACAGAGACAGGTAAGGAAACAAGGCCTGTAGATATTGTTGAGGTTGTTAAATCGATGGGGGCGGATAACGTCGCAGTCGTCGACCCTTATAATATCGATGAAATGACGGACATCATAGCTGACTACTTAAGGAAGCCAGGAGTAAATGTAATAGTTGCAAGGCATCCATGTGCTCTGATGGAGGTCAGGGCTAAAGGCGTCAGCAAAAGATATACAGTACTGCCTGAGAAGTGCATCGGATGCCGTGCCTGCGTGTCCGTTACTGGATGTCCTGCTATATATATGGAGGGCGGTAAGGCTAAGATAATGCTTGAGGACTGCTTCGGCTGCGGGCTATGTGTTAAGTACTGCCCGCAGAACGCGATAGTGGAGGTGAAGGAGAGGTGAGTTTAATGGAGAAGCCCAGTAAAAAGGTAACTAACATACTAATAGCATCAGTGGGAGGGCAGGGAGGCCTCACGCTCTCTAGGGCAATAGCTATAGCAGCAGTCATGAAGGGATATTCAGTCAAGACCGGGGAGTCCCTAGGTATGGCACAGAGGTTCGGTTCGGTAGTAAGTTACGTGAGGATAGGTAAGGAGGTCAGAGCACCTATTTTCGGAGTCGGTGATGCAGACTACCTAATAGGACTAGAGCTTACAGAGACTGTAAGGAACATGCAGTACCTGAGGCAGGGTGGGTTAGCAGTAGTTTCAGATGAGCTTAAGCCACCATTAAGTGCGAGCCTAGGTTTAGCGAGATCCTTAAGCCGGGAAGAATTAATAGGTGATCTGAAAAATAACTTAAAGAACCTAGTGCTTGTTCCAGCGAAAGAGCTGGCTATTAAGGCAGGTAATCCGAGGGCAGCAAACATGGTGTTGCTGGGTGTGTTTAATGAACTAACCAAGTTAATTGATGATGCATCGATTAAGGCAGCAATAATGATGTTATTACCTGGGCGCAGGGGAGAGTCTTCAGTTCAGGCGTTCGAACTCGGTAAGGAGTGGGTTAAGTCAATAAAGTAATTTTTTAAGTGCTTTCACTGGAAATTTTTGAGTCAGGATAGGAGTTAAACATGAAGAAGCCTATAGTGTTCGTGCCTGGCAGGTACTACGTAAGCTTGAGTACGAGCGGCACGTACTGTGAACTCAACTGCCCTTACTGCAAGGGGAAGTACCTTTCAGGTATGGACGATGTAACCGATCCGAGGATGCTTCGCAAGGTGCTGGAACTACATTATGCGAGGGGTGCCAGAGGGTTTCTGTTGAGCGGCGGATTTAACAAGGAAGGATACATAATGATTTCGGAAGGACACCTAAATACTGTCAAGGAGTTTAAGAGGCTTCATGATGACGTAGTTATATCAATCCACTCCGGCTTAATGCCTAAGGAGTTGCTGAATAAAGTATGGAGTGCTGGTGTTGATTTCATAGATTTTGAGGTCCCGCCCAGTAACAAGTACTTGAAGTACTTGAAGAACCTGCGGAGGCATAGTGTCAGCGATTACTTGGAGTTTGTAGAAGAGGCTATCAAGTACAGCAGGGATTTTATAGTGCCGCACATAGTCCTTCACTCGGCAGGTAGTACAATTAATGATGAGCTAAGGGTAATTAGAGAATTAGGTGACCTTAAGTTAAGGTTGATTGTCATGTTAATTGAGATTCGAGGACCTCAAGGGGTAGGAAACAGTGTGTTTGATGTTGACAGAATTAGGGAAGTTCTGAGGTATTCCAAGAAATTCTTTACGGAAGTAGCTTTAGGATGCATGCGTCCGGTAGCTTTCAAGATAAAGTATGATGAGACCGTGGTGCGGGAGGGGCTGGTAGACAGGTTGGTTAATCCACGTAAGAGCATTATATTTAAGTATAACTTACCTGTTGTTCGAGCGTGCTGCAGTATTAAGAAAGAGTACTTTAAGTTATTTCCAGTAGAGATAAAGGAGGTCAAGCTAATTTAGCATAACCTATTTATTAGGTTCTTAAGCTCGAGCATATTCTCGACTATGTACGTGTTACTGATACCTGCTGGTCGAGCTTCACCTTTCCTCACGTATAGTACGGGGTAGCCAACAGCTCTAAAGGCTGATGAGTCCCAGTCACTGTCTCCCACATACATAAACTTGCTCAGCGGTACCGAGGTAATCTTCGAGATCTTTTTGAGAACTTCATCTTTACGTAGAGGGTTAACTACTTCGACACCTCTAGGAATCAGGTAATCTCTCTCATCGAATACTAACTTATTCGCATAAACGAGATCTATTCCTAACTTCTCAGCTACCATATTAGCCAGTATATCGATCCCGCCACTAACTATTGCTACTGCTATGCCCAAGGACTTCACGTAGTGAACTAACTCCTCAGCATGATCTTCGATCTCGCATTCCCTAAAGGCCTCAACTATCTCACTACGTCGAGGTCTGTTGCCTCTCGCCTGAAGTAATGCCTTTAGATCTCTCTCCATCCACTCGCTATACGTTATAATGCCCTTCCTGAACATTTCTGAGTCATTTCTCTCCTGAACTATCCTTATTGACCCGAATCTCTCATGGAGGTACCTCCAGGAAGATGGATGCTTAACTAGGACTCCGTCCAAGTCAAATGCAAGTACTCCTATTCTGCCGCACTTTTTCTGCAAGCCTTCATTACCTCCTCCAAGACGTCGGTAAGTAGGCTCTGGAACCTCTCCCTGCCCACACCTGCGAGGACCGCATCATTAACTAGTGTTCGCAAGTCCTCAATGAGTGAGTGGGTCACCTTCTTACCTGCTAGGTACTTCTCTATATTATCTACAGCTTCAGGAGGGTAAGCAAAGAAGTCGCCTGTAATTCTCGCAACCTTCACCACGCACTCCCTGCTGACTTCAACCTCAATACTTACATATTTTCCACTTTTTTCCTTAATTACTTTAGCAGTTCTGAAATACGTCACCTCCACCACCTCAGGGCCTCATGCATGTCCAATTCTTAGACCCGTACTTCCATTCAAGCGACTTCGCAAGAATTAGCTCTAGCTCGCTAAGCTCGCCCTCAACCAACTCCGCGTTTAGGGCCTTCTCGAATCCCTTAATGAGTGCCTCAATAGCTTCTCTCTTACTTACCTTTCGTCCGAGGTACTCTGAAATAGTTGTGACCCTTTCTCTTATTGAGGAAATGCTTTTCTCTTTAAGTTTTATACTGGGTACTATGAGTGACTTTGCGAGAACATCTAAGTTAGTACCATGCATGAACGTGCCATGCTGGAGTACAGCGCCTAGCCTCCTCAGCTGTGCTTGACCGGAGAATTTCCTGCCACCTATAACGATGTCATTCAGAGGCCTGAACTCAGCTGGCGCACCGAGAATTCTGGCAGCTTCAACTACCCCACCCGCCAGGAACTTAAATGATTCCACGAGGTCTTCTGGTACTGACTCAGCAGACACTACGATGGCGTATGTTATTTCCCCGCTAGTGTCATGGTAGACTGCGCCGCCACCCGTAGGTCTGCGGACTACTGCTATGTTATTTTCCTTAGTGAAGCTTAGATCTACAGACTTACTTACTGACTGAAAGTAACCTATCGTTACTGCTGGAGGATTAAACACGTACAGCCTCAGTGTGTCACCTATGATGCCTGCACCCCTTAGGATGAGCATTGCCTCATCTAGGGCCATGTTGTACTCTGCAGGTCCCTCATCAATTATTAGTCTTATGTGTCTCACGCATTCACCCAGCCATTACTTTAACGCAGTAAATTAAATAACTTCATATGCATAGTATCCCCGAAAATAGCCTCCGTAGGTGAGTTATGAGGTGCGTGTGAGGGCATCTCTGGGGACTTTAATAGCTCTAGGGCTAGAGAGAGGTAGAGCTGACGTGACTCCTGAGATAGCTTACATTATGCAGTACAGTGAGAGTGGCTGTGCTGGTAAGTGCGCGTTCTGTGCGCAATCGGCAAGCTCCCACGCATCTAAGGAGCTTTTGTCACGTGTGGTGTGGCCTGAGGTAAGCTTAGATACTCTGCTCAGGGGGCTCAGTAGCTCTAACTACCGCAGGGTGTGTATTCAGACAATAATTAAGAGTAGATTTATTGAGGAGGCCCACTACCTAGTCAGGAGCTTCAATGAGTTAGGCATGAAAGTATCGCTCTCAATAACGCCTGTGCCTGAGAGTGAATTAAGGCAGTTCGCCCGGGAAGGTGTGGACTACTTGGGTGTGGGACTCGATGCTGCATCAAGAAGTTTAGCCGAGGCCTATGAGAGACCGTATACGTGGAATACGTACTGGGACTTCATTAGGTCAGGTGTTAGGGTGTTCGGTAGAGGAAGAGTAGTTACACATCTTATAGTCGGCTTAGGCGAGTCTCTTAAGGACTTGCTATCTACTGTGGAAAAGTTGAGGAGTGTAGGGTCAGATATTTCACTCTTCGCACTCACGCCACTAAAAGGTACTAAGGCCGGGAAATTGAGTTCTCCCCCAGTACGATATTACAGGTTGGTTCAGCTGGCTACGAAGCTTATAATGGATGGTCATAACTGGCGTGACTTCATAATTTACAGGGAAGGGAAGCCTTATATCAATAAGTCGGTGCTGGGCCTCGACGCTGATGACCTGCTTGAGGCAGTTATTATTCGTGGGTGCCCCGGATGTAACAGGCCCTTCTATAATGAGGTACCGGGCAGGGAGCCATATAACTTCCCAGGTCGTGAGTACCTAAGTAAATGGAAAGAGAAGGTTGCTGAGGAGTTGAGAGAGCTATTAATTTAGGGTGTAGTACTTAAGAGCTACTCTGACCTACAAGTGTGTCAGCACCTAGTAAACTGTAAATTACTGTCTAAGAGGGCCTACGTCTGGATATCCCTGCCTTAATCCCATACCAGCGTACTTTCTAAGTCCTTCCCCACCCCTAATGAGTAGCAGTACTAAGTTTCTGGCATGTTTCTTGGTTCTGTCAATGGCTATTTTCCTTAGGCTTTCACTTTCGTCAGCCTCATCTTCGTGAACCGTCACATCTATTACGTGCTTTAGGGTCTCTAGCTGAACTAGCTGGAGTGCCATACTAGCTACAACATATGAGAGCTTATCAGTTAATGTTTTTCCAACCCACCCCAGAGTTATTACTGCTTCACAACCGTGTTCAACGAGCAGCTTTTTGGCGGCGACAGGCATGTCCTTGATTCCGGGAACAGTATATCTAATTACTTTTGCGTTAGGTAGCTCCTCCTTGATTATGGATTCAGCTATTGAGCCCATATCAACACGGGCAAAGGTAGTATCGACGATACCTACCTTGATCATCCCAGCACTTCCTCCAAGAACCTGCCGTTTTCATATATTAAGTCACCGTCGGCGTAGACCTTCCCGTCTTTTTTCATGTCCTTGATCATGTCCCAGTGTATTGCTGAGGTGTTTTTACCGCCTGTGGATGGGTATGAAGCGCCTAGGGCCATGTGGATCGTGCCACCTATTTTTTCATCAAATAGTATCTCCTTGGTAAACCTACCTATATCGTAGTTCAGTCCAAATGCTACCTCACCTAATCTTCTAGCCCCTTCATCTACTTCAATAATCTTCCTGAGGAATTCCTCTCCTTTAGCGGCATTTGCCTCAACTACCCTCCCTCTCTTAAAAACAAGCCTCACCCCCTCAACCTCCACACCACTCCATATAGCTGGGTAGGTAAACACTATATGACCCTCTGTACAGTCCTCGTGGGGTCCTGTAAAGACTTCACCCCCTGGCATGTTCTTTTTCCCGTCATCGTTGATCCAAGTTCTACCGTCAACCCTCACGAGTATGTCAGTATCTTCGGATATGAAACGTAATTCGGACACTTTATTCAGGAAGTTAACGATCTTCTGTTGCCGCTCCCTCTGCTGGATCCATGACCTCACAGGATCGTCACTATATAGCTTAAGTGACTTAAATACAAACTCGCTGTACTCGAGGGGTGACATGCCAGCTTCTTGAGCAAGTGAGTTTGTTGGGTATGCGGTCACTACCCAGCGGAGCGAGCCTTCGGCATCTCTCCTCATAAAGACTTCAGTAAGTTTCTTCAGGGCCCGACGCCTCAACCCTATCTTCTCGGGATCGACACCAATTAGTGGTTTGGTATGAGTCGGTGATAGTATGCTTATTCTGACATCGATATTCTCAGCAATAAAGATGTCTATTTTTGATTTGTGCTTGAGCAGGTCCTCTGAGGCATATTTGTAGAAGATCTCACTCAGTATATCATCACGTAGGCTGAAGATAGGGTAGGCACTCTTAGATACTATGGCTTTCCACAACTCCCTAACTAGTGGTAGGGCCTCGATAGAGGCACTCACCAGAACTTCATCACCCTTACGTACCTCAGTACAGTAGTCAGCTATTAATTTAGCAAACTTATATAACATGGTGTGACCCAGTAATTACTAGAATTAACATTATTAATACGATCTAGGTACATTAGGTTTAGTGTTATTTAAAAACATGAACAGCTTTTTAAATCTAAGTGAGTAAGTTATATCAAAATTAATAGTTTTTGTACAGTAATGTTCACCTATATATCTCTTAAAATTAAGCCAATAAGGATATTAGAACGTATTAGCAGGAGTATTTTTAACTAACTGCGATAAATAAAGGTTTAAAACATCCCCTCATCGAATATTATGTGAGGTACCCAAAATGGGCTCCAAGTTTCTGGAAGACACACTTGCAACAATAAAGCGTGGTGTTGAATTAGGTGGTTTCCCAGAAGAGCTCTACAAACTCTTAAGTAAGCCCGAGAGGATTTTAGTCGTAAAGATACCGGTCAGAATGGATGACGGCAGGCTTGAGGTGTTTGAGGGTTATAGGGTTCAGCATAATAGTGCTTTAGGTCCATATAAGGGTGGCATCAGGTTCCACCCGCAGGTAACTCTTGAGGATGACATGGCCTTAGCTACTCTTATGACGCTTAAGAACTCGCTGGCAGGCATAC
>JAGGUC010000116.1 GCA_021158735.1 Desulfurococcales archaeon
ATCTTTAAGTTAGTAAAACCTAATCTCCCTTCAGCCACAGAAGACCCAGCCTCAACACCATCAAGATAAGCCTCTAGGGCTGATGTAAGAGTAAGAACAAATGAGTGTAGGTCCTTGAAGTAGGGTGAGAATCTATGTGGAGCACCTGGTTTCACGTATGAGTACACAGCCAGGTCCGTACTCTCTATTAAAGCCCTAATTACAGGTAGCACCAATAAAACACCTAGATTTTGTTGGGTACAGGAGTTAAAATGTTAGAGCTCAATCAGGAAGTAAAAAACTATGTGCTTTTAAAGTAAAGTAGCAACAGAGATTAGCGCCGGGAACGGCGTGTTGCTGGCTAGGAGACTATTTGAGTCTGTGTTAGCGCTGGTTTCGGCACTTGTTTTTTGGGAATTCCTGAGTTCTATTTACTTAAGCAATTCCATCACAGTATACATAGCGGCGTTCCTATCAGTACTGACCTTAGTCACTGGCGGCGTAAACATCTACATTAAGGACAAGCTACTGGAGGAGGAATACATAAAGCCAGTAATTATTAATGTAGATAAAGTACTGGTTTATCAGGTAGTGAAGCTCCAGGCTAGGAGAGTCTGTTCAATATTAGTTAACTTAGCGGGGGCGGTTCTTCCAATGCTTTTTTCAGCCATAGCACTACTTACTATAGCAATAGTTAAGCTCGACATACTTCCGCAGGTGCTTATCAACGCATCCCTCCTCACACTCCTCTACCATAAGCTCTCGGTTTTAATCAAGGATAAAGGTGTGGGGGTCCCTATAGCAGTGTCAATAGCGGTAACTGTTGTGCTATCCACCACTACTTCATTATGCCTTAACCTAAATAACCTAATATCTTTTGCACTAACATTCGCTTCTTCAGCAATAGCATTGCTAGTCGGTGTTGATTTAATGAATTTAAGAAGAGTGGTTTTATTCAATGTAAGGAAAATAATAATAGGTGGAATGGGGGCAGCGGATGCACTACTACTTATTCCAGCAGCTTCAGCGTTAGTGACAGTCAACGTTGTTAGGGTTCTGTCCGCGTTAGTAGTTTGAGCTACTAATGCCTTAGTCACTCAATAATTGCATACCTCAGTCCTTCACTTTTAAGTACCTCAGTAATTAAGTTCCAAGCTTCCATAAGTTTGCCTAGGGCCGTACCCTCAATCGACATGAAAAGGTGCGGGCTCTGCGACGGAACCAGGGATTCCCTGCCTTTAAGACTGCTGGCTGACTTCAATAAGGCAGGAATAACCTTAATTAAGACTTCATTATCCCCTACACACACAAAGGATGTTGCAGTACCAGAGCATTCGTACCTTTTACTCAGTTCAGCCCTCAGCGCAGGTATGCTGTTCAATAATTCACTAATTTCACCAGCGTCAACATGCAGTACTATCTTATACATCAGCTAACCCCACCCTAAAACTTTAACCCCCTCCGTACTAATTACATTAACTAGTTCTGCCTTAACTTCCTTCGTCGGTGTCTCCATAACGATCTCAACTAGCGCATAACCCGGTTCTATATCTAAGCTGAACCTGTCATGACGGACATCTATAATGTTACACTTCAGTGCTGCTACCTTACTCAGTACTTTCTCAAGCATTCCAGGCACGTCCCTGAGTGCTAGTCTAAGCTTACATATCCTGCCCTCAGTCATTAACCCTCTTAGAATAACCCTATAAAGCGTTGTTAAGTCGGCGTTGCCGCCACTTATGACTGCAACTACCTTCTTACCTGTTAGGTTCAGCTTCCCACTAAGTATGAGTGCTAAGGGAAGTGCGCCAGCACCTTCAGCAAGCAGCTTAGCCCTCTCTAAAAGTAAGTACATGGCTCTAGCTATGGAGTCCTCATCAACAAGAAAAACATCGTCAACGAACTCTTGAACAAACTGGAGGGTTAGTTCCCCTACAGTCTTAGTTATTACTCCATTAGCTAAGGAAGGCTTCGGGGTCACTGTTACGGGCTTTCCCTGCCTAAGGGATTTATAAAACTTAGGAGCTGCTTCAGGCTCAACGCCGATTACCTTAACCTTATTGCTAAGTGCCTTCTTTACGGCTATGGCGATACCTGATATGAGCCCGCCGCCACCCATAGGAACTACTACGTAGTCTAAGTCAGGTAAGCTCCTAACTATTTCTAAGCCAATTGTTCCCTGACCAGCTATTATGTACGGGTCGTTGAAGGGGTGTATGAACACGTAGCCCCGCTCTCTGCTAAGCTCTAAAGCCCTAGTATATGCATCATCATAAACTCTTCCATACAGGATTACTTCAGCACCATATGACTTAGTAGCAAGCACCTTGTACGGAGGGGTGGTTTCAGGCATAACTATGGTTGCCCTCACATTTAATTCTTGAGCAGAATATGCGACTCCCTGAGCATGATTACCTGAAGACGCAGCTACAACTCCATGCTTTCTAGCCTTACTCAGTACTGAGTAGATCTTAAAGTAAGCACCCCTAACCTTAAATGCCCCTGTTTTCTGCATGTTCTCAAGCTTCAGGTAAACAGAAGCATTAACTAATTTAGAAAATGAATGACTGTAATTTAATGGTGTTCTATGAATTACGCCCTCAAGAACTTCGTCAGCCTTCTTGATCAACTTAAAAATAGCATCTGAATTCATACTCAGTCAGCCAATAAGATGTTGCGAGTGAGACATAATATTTATAACTACTGAGCTGGTAGTCAGTGTAAAACGCTTAAATAGTATATTTGACGAAATTTTAAGGTAAGGTTAGGAAAAATGCTGACAGCAAGTACGGAAGGTCAGCTCTCAAGAATAATAAAGAAGCTTTCCCGGAGCATGAGTTGTGGGGAGAGGGAGCAGGTGCTCTTGAAGAACTACTCACTTCTCAGTTTTGCTGCAAGATCTGTTATGAGTGAGAGTTTATCACTGATTGATGCTTATGAGGAAAGTAGGGGAATAATTATAACTATAGAAAACAGGTTTGGGAAGAAGTGTAGGGAGTAGGCAGTCATGGGTGTCCGCTACATAGATGAGGTAGACCTTAAGATCTTGTCAAAACTTGTTCAGGATTCTAGAATACCCTTTAGTAGGCTGGCAAGAGAGCTTGGGGTAAGTGAGTCAACAATATACTTAAGGATTAAGAAACTGAGGAAGCTAGGTGTGCTGAAGAGCTTTTCTGCGATAGTAGACCTCAGTAGATTGGGGTACGAAGTTGAAGCATTTATTAAAGTGAAGATAGGAAACCAGCGAAGTCCAATGGATGTCGCTGAGGTTCTAGAGAAGATCGGTGGCATTATGGAGATATATGAAGTAAGTGGTGAGTACCCAATACTGGTTAAGGTAGTGGCTAGAAATAATCTCGAATTATCAGGCATAATAGACTCCGTAATGAAGGTGAGGGGTGTTACAGATATCGATGTAATGTATGTTATCAGGAGAATTGCTACTGAAACATATCCTCAGAGAGTTAGCCCAGCAATAGAAAAATTACTTAAGTAGTCCCCGAACCAGTCAGTACGGTATCATATTAGCCGTCATCTCTTAATCAACTTCAGAACGAGAGATGCTATCTTCTCAGCTGGATTAATGCCAGTAACACTCATGAAGCCCATCCAGTGGGGGGATGCATTCACTTCATAGATGACATACCCTTTTTCTGTCTCACCTACATCTATGCCGGAATACAGCAGTCCTAGAGTAGCCGACGCCTTTATGGCGAGCTCCCGCAGCTCCTCGCTGAGAGGTGCCTTCTCAACTCTAGCGCCTTGAGCTACGTTGGTCTTCCATGAATTAGGTGGTGCGTACCTGTATATAGCACCCAGAACTTCATTACCAACAACAAAGATCCTGATGTCGCGATTACCCACCCTCTCATACTTTTGGATGTAGATTGGCTGCCCATGAGTAATCCATGTCTTAGCTATCATGAAAGCTATGTCCGGGTCGCTGACCTTTATGGACCCGTAGCCCATACTACCCATTAAGGGTTTTAATACTACAGTACCCCACCTCTTAGTTATTTCTGACACTTCAAAAACAT
>JAGGUC010000149.1 GCA_021158735.1 Desulfurococcales archaeon
ACCAAAATTTATTTACGTATTCTTTAAGGTATTTCGGTGCTGTCAAAATGCCTAAGCCAGTAGTTAATGAGGAGACATGTATAGGTTGCGGCACATGCGTAGCTGTCTGCCCTACAGGAGTGTTTGAAATGAAGGAGAGTAAGGCAAAGGTCGTAGCTCCAGAGAAGTGCACTGGATGCAGAACCTGCGAGACTTCATGTCCTGTTGGCGCTATTAAGGTTGAGGAGTAAAGCAGCATTCAATTAAAAGCATATTGTAACTTAGCCATCTTTTTCTTACCGTACATGTCCAGTAGCTAGTCAACTATGCTCTCCGGCAACCTCCCCTTCTTGAGGAAGGCACGCAGTATGACGTACATTTCTATGTAATATGTCTTGAAGTGATGTGATGCTGGGTGCGGCAGCACTAAAGTCTTGATCTTTCTTCCGGAGACGTCTATGGTGTATATACCTATTTTCAGGGAACTTCGCGGTAAGTTCTTGTACTTAGCCTTAAGTGACTTAAGGGCTAGGTTCCCGAACACGATAATACCTTCTAAGCCTCTATCAGCTACGATCTCTAATTCCTTATACAGGAAGTCCCTGCATAAGTAGCTCATACACCTAACAATGTTCCGTCTGCTTCTCTCATCTATTTCAGGCATGTACAGCCTGCACTTAACAACATTAGTTAGGAACATTCCCTTCTCTAGGAAGTCATTAATGTTCTTTAGTTTAAAGTCAACTAGGTACTCCTTGAGCAGGAGGTGCCTCATGAAGTCGTCAACGCTCTCATCATAGAAGGATGATCGCCACCTGAAGGATGGAGGCTCGGCAATAAATAAGTGTTTTACTTTCTCAGGCAGGTACTTCCTATAGACATCTAACTCTATAAAGGGGTTCTCTAGAACGTGGCTGGGAGCACCGCCTAGATACTTCATCACACAGCTCTTCATGCACCTGCGGCAATTACTCATGCCGCTTATAAGGTCATCAAGTTTAGACACCATTCTGCCACTTTCCTCATAGAGTAAAAACACTTACCCGATCTATATATATTTTATTTTAACTGAGAAACAGCAGTTAAAGTAAGATTTTTCCCATTACATGTCATCGGGTCAGTTACTATCCGTATGATCAGAACGACAGAAATAGAGTTAAATACCTGGTTTAAGGAACTTATGTAATTATTTTTTAAGTAATTCGATTAGTATTTAAGTAAATATATTTTTATATAAGTAAGTTTAAAAAACAATGTAATATATATAAACATGGGGGTAAGTATGCCAGCTAATGTAGTCCCTTCATACCGGTGGTTGCGGAGAATATCAAGTCTTGAAGGGTTGCCTCGATTCATTGAGAAGATCTTGCCATGTTTAAGGAGGGCTCTTAGTAGGTTGCAGTCCGTTGGTGAAGTATTTGATTTGCTAGTTCTTAAATTCCTGGACTGGGTAGGCAGGCATGCAGTGGGTAGGGAGTTAACTGAGCCCGAGAAAGCTAGGTTTATGTTCTTTATTCATAAAGTCGTTCTCGCATTCCTGGTCGTAGGGTATTTAGTCGGGTGCCTCACAGGTCATTAGCTATGTTAGGGTGTGGGAGATCTAAGAACTTAGCTTTAAAATGTACTGGTGTCAGAATAGTTCACGGTGGATTAGACTGAGTAAGTGCGTTCCTGTAGTAGATGTAGGCTTATGTAAGGGTTGTGGGATTTGTGTTGATGTATGCCCTAGGCAGGCTCTAGTATTAAGTACTAACCCAGGTCCCAGCGGCTATAGGTACTCTGAGTATGTTGGTGGCTGCATCGGCTGCAGGATGTGTGAGTGGCTGTGCCCTGACTTCGCTATAGTTGTGAGGTGTGAGGATTGAGGAAGCTCTTACTTACTGGTAATGAAGCTGTTGCTGAGGGAGCGCTGGCTACTGGCTGTAACTTCTACGCTGGCTACCCAATAACTCCGTCGAGCGAGATAATGCACTACATGGCTAGGGAACTCCCTAAGAGGGGAGGGGTCTTTATTCAGTCTGAGGACGAGCTGGCCGCGATCAACATGGTTATTGGTGCAGCACTAGCAGGGGCTAGGGCTATGACAGCTACCAGCGGCCCGGGCTTCTCCCTCATGCAGGAAGGCATAGGGTATGCTGTGATGGTTGAGGCACCCATAGTTGTAGTTGACGTCATGAGGGCAGGGCCAGCAACAGGCCAGGCTACTAAGCCAGCTCAGGGTGATGTAATGCAGGCGAGGTGGGGCAGGCACGGTGACCAGTACGTTGTTGTACTAGCACCCTCAAATCCGCAGGAGGCACACGACTTAACTATTAAGGCGTTTGCTATAGCTGAGGAGCTCAGGGTTCCTGTGGTAGTGCTTACTGACGAGTTCGTAGGGCATGGCAGAGAAGTTGTCGAGGTGTCTGAGGTGGCTGAGGCGTCCTCAAGAAGGGTTGAGGTAGGTCCTCAGGAAGCACCCTTTTATTCGCCGGACCCTAGGAAGGCCCCGCCCTTACCACCTCTAGGTGCTGGTCATTACCTCCTAGTAACTGGGTCAACACATAATGAGTGGGGTTACAGGGACGTGCACAGGTTCGAGACACACTTCAAGCTAGTTAAGAGACTTAAGGACAAGGTCTGGCTCAATAAGGACAAGCTGTTCATGTATGAGGTAGTAGGTGATGAGGAGCCTGAGGTGCTCTTTATTACCTACGGCTCGGTAGCTAGGTCGGCTAAGACAGCGGTTAGAAAGCTGAGGGAAGCGGATGTCAGGGCTAAGCTGATCAGACTAAAAACACTGTGGCCTATTGATGTGCCGGAGCTCAGGAAGTTGGGCGGTGAACCCAGAGCCGTCGTAGTTCCTGAGCTCAACTTGGGGCAGCTAGTGTACGATATTGAGAGAGCCTATAATCCCTTTGAGGTGCCAGTGGTTCACTACGGCAAGGTCGGTGGAGGCATACCGATATATCCCTCCGAACTTGTTTCTAAGGCGCTGGAGGTGCTTAAGAAGTGAGTAAAGCCAAGCACTTTACCCGGGAGTACGTCAGGGAGGAGGTACTGCCCACAGCCTTCTGCCCCGGCTGCTATAACGGTGTAGTGATGAACGCGCTCGCACTCGCCTTCAAGGAGCTGGGTGTCAGGGGCTTAAGGAATTATGTCTTCGTAAGTGGTATAGGGTGTTCTTCATGGATACCGAGCCCATACATTAAGGCTGACTCAGTACACACACTACACGGTAGGGCTGTGGCTGTAGCTACTGGCATTAAGTTAGTTAGACCTGATCTAAATGTAGTAGTAATTGCTGGGGACGGTGACCTAGCAGCTATAGGTGGTAATCACTTAATACATGCCGCCAGGAGGAATATGGACTTAATCGTAATTATGGTGAACAACCTCGTCTACGGAATGACGAGGGGGCAGCAGTCACCAACAACCCCACACGGTAAAGTAACATTAACAACACCTTATGGTAACTTCGAAATGCCTTTCGACATAGCTGGACTACTGACTCACACTAACGCTAACTACGTCGCTAGGTGGTGCGTGAGCAACTTTACGCAGCTGAAGGAGAGTATTAAGGAGGTGCTGACGAAGTACTCGAGGGGCTTCAGATTTATTGAGGTTTGGGCACCCTGCATAACCTATGTAGTGAGGTATGAAGGTAAGACCCCCGGAGAAAAGCTAAAGGAGATGCGTGAGGTGTGCGTGCCTGTGAGTAAGTATGAGGGACTGTCAGGCGAGGAGAAGGTTAAGTACGTTGCAGTAGGTGTGTTTAAGAAGGAGGATAAGCCGGGCTTCATAGAACTATATAGGGAATATGTAGCGAGGGCGGGAGGTGCACACAATGAGTAAGGAGCTGTCAGTAGGTCTAGTAGGTAGGGGAGGTCAAGGCATATTATTCGCTACTACAATCCTTGCTAACGCATTATTCAATAGTGGGTACTACGTAGCACAGCTCCAGAGCTATGGTGCTGAAGTGAGGGGTGGGGCAGTACTTGCTTACGTCATCTACAGCACGGAGAGAATAGAAAACCCTTTCACAGAGAGTTTCGACAGTCTCGTAATGCTTCATGACGTTAAGATAGAGGCTTGGGAAAAGATCATTGTTTCAAGCCGGGTAGTCATAGCTGATGAGGACATGGTCAGGGGTCCGCCTCCCCACGCCGTCAGGCTCCCCTTAATTAAGGTAGCTGCTGAAAGGGGTCTGAGCGGTAAGGAGAATGTGGTAGCGCTAGGGTGCTTAGCTGGGATAGGTGTTGTAGGTCTAGATGCTCTACAGAAGGTAATACCTAGGGGGAGGGATTCCAGCGGAAACCTCGCTGCTTTAAGGCTGGGGTATGAGCTGTGGTTGGAAAGGAAAGCTAAGCAAGTCCCTTAAATAATAGTATGGCTGACCCAATAACTAGGATTACTACTAGAATAGCGAGAAGAAGCAGAAAACCAATAAACACTGTAGTGAGTACTATAGGAAGCAGGATCGCTAGAGCAATACCGTACAATAGCCCTTTAGGCAAGCTCTTCTTAATTACTACACCGTAGAGCAGTCCCACCAGCAGACCTATCAACGCAAGGGTGAGTAGCTCTAAAGTAAGTGAAACCATAATTAATTCCCGGCCAGTAGTGAGAACATTAAAAGAGTTTATTTAGTTTTGAAGTTAAACTTTAAGGTTTGAGCAGGTACTTTAGCCTCACAGGAGCAATAATGTTCTTTAGGTTAGTTACATGGTATGTTGTCCTGGGTGGGAGCCTAGTACCCTTCCTTACGGTATTAATTACTACTTCATGTGTAATTACCTCTGGTTTTATGATGAGCACGGCCTGCCCACTAGATTCAGTATGCAGTCTTACCCTGTCAGGTACCCTCATTGGCGGTATCCTGAGGTATTTGAGGCTAAATTCACTAGCTATGTACTTAATGTAAGTGATTGCGTGAGTCAGGTCAGACCTCACAGTAACTGACTCCTCACCGCACCTGCTCTTCAAACTCACCCTCAGCGGGAGGTACCCGCTGCACTCCAGCTCATTAACCGCTGACCTCACTAATCTATTAATTAGGTTGCGGTCACCGTAAAGTACATGGGTAAATGCATCTATTCTTCTTACGTCGCTCCTATAGTCAACTATAATGGCTGGTACGTACTCAGCACCTAATAACTTAAGAGTAGCTACCCTGTGATGCCCATCAATAACTGCCTTAGTTTTTGAGTCAACGATCACTGGCTTGAAAAGTACCCCTAACTCCCTAACTGACCTCGTTAAGTGCTTAACTCTAGAGTATTCCACACCCTCGTGATTCACTAGATCTCCTATCCTCACCAGGTACTTCTTAATCCTCAACTAACTCAGCTCCCCACCTCACCCGACCTTAGGCAGGTATGACAGGTCTATCTTTTCTGGCTCGTAGTCTACCAGCTTTCCTTCAATGAACTCGCTGTAGCCTTGAAGATCCAGTAGTCCATGACCACTCATATTGAACAGTATCGTTACTGGCTCGACAGCACTCCTAGCTATGTCTATCACTGCCTTAACTGCGTGGGCGCTTTCAGGGGCTGGCACGACCCCCTCGCACTCAGCGAATAACTTAGCGGCCTCAAACACCTCGTTCTGATGGTAAGCAACAGGCTCTACTATACCGTGCTTGATCAGTATACTCAGCGTCGGCGCCAGCCCGTGATACCTGAGACCTCCAGCATGTATTGGCGGCACCCTGTACTTGTGACCTACAGTATGCATCTTAATAAGCGGTGTAAAACCTGCGGAGTCACCGTAGTCGTACGTGTAGACACCTTTAGTCATTGAGGGACTCGCCTTAGACTCAGCTGCTATGAACTTCGTTTCTGTCCCACGAGTTATTTTGTCATGTATGAAGGGGTATGCGAGGCCGGCGTAGTTGCTTCCTCCGCCAACGCACCCCACAACGTAGTCAGGGTACTCGCCCATTTCCTCTAATTGGGCCTTAGCTTCAATACCTATTACTGTCTGGTGAAGGAGTACGTGATTCAGCACTGACCCTAAACTGTATCTGGTGTCCTCATGCTTTACTGTATCCTCAATAGCTTCAGCAATAGCTATACCTAATGTACCTGGATGATCAGGGTCTTCAGACAGTACTTTCCTGCCGACGTCGGTCTCTCTGCTCGGACTCAGCACCACCTCCGCACCGTAGATGTTCATCATGATCCTACGGTAGGGTTTCTGCGTGTAGCTGACCTTAACCATGTAGATCCTTACCTTTAAGTTGAAAAGCGTGCCAGCGAGGGCGAGTGCTGAACCCCACTGACCAGCTCCTGTCTCAGTCACTAACCTCTTGATCCCTTGGACTGAGTTGAAGTATGCCTGGGTTACGGCCGTGTTTATCTTGTGGCTTCCTGTAGGGAGGACACCTTCGTATTTGAAGTATATCTTAGCCTTAGTACCTAATTTTTTCTCTAGTCTATAAGCCCTCATAAGCGGTGTTGGCCTCCCTACCTCAATTAGGGTCTCCCTAACCTCCTCTGGTATCTTAATGTACCTCTCACTACTGAATTCTTGTCTTACTAACTCCTTAGCGAAGAGCCTCTCGAGTGCCG
>JAGGUC010000011.1 GCA_021158735.1 Desulfurococcales archaeon
AGCACGAGCGCCGTAATCTATGTTGGTTTGAGGGACTTATAAGTTCTCAGGTTATTGCCTCGCTGAGTATTTTCCATTAGATATATACTGGTTTGTATATTTTTGCCATTGTTTTTTGTATTATGTAGTTTAATGCTGTGCCGTGTAATAGCTCTTAAGCCCATGTAGAGTACTAAAGCTAAACTACTTAATTTTTACTGCAGAATCTTATGTGAAGGCTTGTCAAGCATGAAGGTCGCAGTAACTAAGTCATCTGCCCTCATAGTAGTTGATATTCAGAATGACTTCTGTGCCGAGGATGGTGCACTGCCTGTTTCTGGGTGCCGCAGCATAGTTGAGAATGTGAATAAGTACATAGAAGTATTTGAGCGTAGAGGGCAAATTATCGCGGCTAGCAGGGATTGGCATCCTCCGGACCATATTTCGTTTAAAGCGAGAGGAGGTCCATGGCCGCCTCACTGTGTTCAGTGGAGTAAGGGAGCTGAGTTCTACCCTGAACTCAAGTTACCTAAGGAAGTACTAATTATTTCTAAAGGAACTGATCCTAACGCAGAGGCGTACTCAGCATTTGATGGAACAGAACTCCACTACGTGCTGTCTAAGCACGGCATAAGGAGAGTATTTGTCTGCGGCGTAGCAACAGATTACTGTGTAAGAGCTACTGTAATGGACGCACTGAAGCTAGGGTACGAGGTCGTATTGCTGGATGATGCAGTAGCGGGGGTTAGCAGTGAGTCATCACGGAATGCAGTCTTAGAAATGATTAGAAGTGGTGCAGTACTAGCTGAATTTAAAGAAATACTGGTTGAGTAGGTAGTACCTGTGAAAGCACTTAAGCTACCAGAGCACTTGAGGGAGAGACTACGTGAGAGCATAGGTGCCCTCGTCGAAGGCACCAACTACAGATCTGTGGCCCTGAGCGCCTTGAGTATGCTGAAGAGCTGCGGCTTAGTCATAGCTGTCGGCGACGTTGTCTGCAGCTCCCTTATAGACGTTGGCGGAAGCCCAAACATATGTATCGTAGACCGTAAATCAAGAAGAGAAGCAACACAAATTAGCGTAAGTAATGAATTATTCGACATCGTCCTACAGGCAAAGAACCCCCCTGGCTATATAACTGAAGAAGCTAGACGGAAGGTTAGGGAAAGCATCAATAAGGTGCTGAAGAGTGACCTCAAACTAAAGGTACTAATCATTGTTGATGGTGAGGAAGACCTCCTCGCACTGCCAGCACTGCTGAATGTAAGGGACGGGGATTGCATTACGTACGGCATCCCGGGTAAAGGAGTTACAGTAATTCGGGTAGATAGTAGAGTGAGGAAATTAGTTAAGGAAGTCGTAAATATGTTTGAGGAGTCGGATATCTAACATACTACTAACCTAACTTAGCGAACCACCTAGCACACACCAGTGCAATTAAAGCCGAAATTGAAATTACTGCTACATAAATTAATGTAACCCAAGCCACCCCCATACTTCCAGGCAGGATACCAGGAGTTGCCTGAGCACCTGGCATACCCGCAGGCACCCCCAGATTTGGTGCTTGACCTCCAAGACCCTGTGAAGCAATAATTAAGTACCCACGAGTAGTCACTAAGGCCAGCTCATAGAAGTACACCGAATCAGTACTGCTGTACCCCCTCATGCTGTCACCACGCTCTATGTAGGCCAGTGCAGCAATCGGAGTAAAACCCCTCCTAACACATGTTACTACAGCTATAAGTGATTCATTTCTCAGCACATCAGCTACCACGCTTGCATTCTTAGTGAACGCTGAATCAAGTACTGAGGTGACCTGCGCCATCAGCCTCGTCGCTAAAGCTAAGGCTCTAAAAATGTCGGTATCCAGGTAATCTTCAGCCTTATTAACTAACTGAAGTATGCTTGACACCCCTGCGTAACCTGTAAGCGACTCTATGTAGGAAGCTGAGGTCCTGGCATAGTAGATTAGCACTGAAGCTGACTCTCTAACATCACTCAGTTTTACCGATATACCTGACCTATCGATGAGGTCGGCAATCCTCATCCAATCCAACGCGCTCTCAGACCTCCACGTAACGTACGCCGCTTTCCAAACAATATCGCTAAGCGACTCATTTTGAATCGCACTACGCAGAGACTTAAAACTACCTTCTGCATCATCGATCCTACTAGCTACTTCAGTAAGTATCGCCAATTCATTAATATCAATTGCGTCTCCAACGGAACTAAGCAATTTATAGTATTCATTACTCACTAAAGACAGCTTCTTCTCAGCTTCATCCACTAACTCATCAACTGATAAGTTACCTAATTCGATACAAGCGAGTTTAAAGGCCGCGTCGATATTAATAACGGCTACAAAGTAGTCGGACGCTACCGAATAATACCTTCCAGCCGACAGGTCAAGTCCACCTCTCGAGCTGAACTCCTCAGCCTTAGAGAGTAGCTCCTCAACACTACCCAGCTTCTCCTCAGGCAACATACTCATCATACTGAGTAAGGAGTGCCTCAAGCCAGTATAACTATTCCTAAATTTCGACACCCAACCCTTCACTATAGTTAGCGCTGACTCAGGAAGAGAGATGTGCTCAGGTGCTGGCCTCCTGATATTAATGCCGAACCACTTCAGTGCGTCAAAGATCGTAGCTACTTCAACAACCCTGACTCCCTCTTTCCTCCCCAACTCCACCACATCTACATACTCGCCCTTGGATAAGCTCAGCGACTCCCTCTGACCAAGCGGAATCAACATTGTTTTAGCGCCGACCTCCACTGCAGCCTCTAGCTTCTCAGGGACGCCCCCGACAGCGCCGATGGTTCCGTCAGGAAGTATCATCCCAGTAATGACCACTGACTTATCTATAGACTTATTGAGTAATGCAGCTACTAAGGCCACAGTCATTGCTGCCCCCGCCGATGGACCACCCACAATCGTAGTATTTGCTTTAATACAGATGTAATAGTCATAGCTGAAGTAGTCCGTCCCAGCTATGTATGATGCAATGAGTGCCGCCATCCTCGCTGACGCCTGAACATCGACCTCGGATAAAGGCATTGCTGACACATACACCACCCCACTCCCCCTACAGACCTTTACTGTTAGCACTGAAGGCGTACCAACATACCTCCCGTTTTCCTGTGCAACAGCTAAAACATACATGCTTCTCTCAGCCAGAAACCATGCTTCAGTGCCGCAACTCAGTGACTGTCCTACCTCAGCAGCACCTACTGGTACTAAAGTAGACGTAAACAACATGAAAGTAAGCAAGTACAGCATTATTTCCTTACTCAATTACACACCCTCCTACACACTCCTACATCTAAAATATAATAACTCTTCTACGGTAGTATCGGTGATGCCGAAGTATGTCGTAGTAGAGCACCTAGAGCCATGCATATCCCCATGGCTACTCAGTGAGTACTCCTATGTCATTAACCTATTCCGGGACTCGGACTTTAAGTTAATTTTCACAAGCGTAAGAAGGCCGAGTGATTATAGTGTGCTTAAAGAACAGCAGGTTCGCGTTTTTAGGGCATCCATTACTAATAAGGGCCTGCTTAAATACCTGGGTATTAGCAACGTAATAGTGCTGGACCCTAAGGCTGAAGAACCTTTGAGAAGCCGTGACACCATACTTGCTGATGCTATAGTTATTGGAGGCATAATGGGCGATCATCCGCCTAAGGGCCGTACATGGGAGTTGATTACCTCAAGACTTCCTAGGTCTAAACCCAGAAATCTCGGGAAGAAACAGTTGACTATTGCTGGAGCTGCATACGTACTGAGGGAAGTTCTTAAGGGCAGGAGACTCGATGAAATAACTATTAGGGATGGGCTGACCATACCAATCAAGCTGGGCAAGTATGAGTTACTGATCGAGCTACCATATGCTTTCCCATACGTTAATGGTGAGCCCGTACTGCCAGAAAACTATATTGAGGTAGTAGCCAGGAAGTCCTTGATCTTCGAAGGCAGTGGGGCCTGCAGTAATGAGCAAGATTAAGGTGCAGAACAGGGATTTAGTAAGGGTTGGTAAGGATGTTGAATTACCCTTAATTGGTACGGTAGCGTTCGGCGTGATCGATAGAGGCACAAATTTAATTCAGGTAAGACCTGTGAGTTTTTGCGTACTCTCATGCATTTTCTGCTCCACGGATGCTGGACCCAGGTCCCGCTGGAGGCAGGCAGAGTACATTGTAGACCTAGACTTACTCGTTGACTGGGTTAAGGCTATAGTTAAGTTTAAGGGCACAGACATTGAGGCCCACGTAGACACGGTAG
>JAGGUC010000110.1 GCA_021158735.1 Desulfurococcales archaeon
CCTCAAGTACTCCTATGTAGTCGAATAGTGCGCCCACATACCTAACCTTAACTTTCATGATGATCCATGTAAGCTCTACCAAAATTACTTAATAATTTTATTTAGGAAGACGTACATAAACCTTTTAGGTCTGTAGTTCTGACTTAAGTGAATAAATTAATATTGGTTTAATTAATGACCAATAGAGAACTACTTATTGCTATAGTGTGTGTAGCTGTTCTAGTGAGTTTTATGTTCTATCATACCTTGAGCTACACTACTGCAATGCGTACTCGTAGTTAATGTTATAGATAATGAAAACATACTTGAGGGTAGAGAAGGCTATGAGGAGCCAGTAAGTATTTCAGCAGCAGTTAATGATGAAGTAGCTTCACTTATGTACTACCGTCTCCCGTCCTAGGTCATTGTAGGTCTCGCTAGGACGGGTCGTGCCTCTACTCCACACTTCATTGTGGCTACAAGCCACTCTACGTGGAGGTCATGGGCACCCTTCAGGGAGTAAACGGCACAACTCCCCACATCTAGGAGGTACTTCTTCACGAGATTCATAGCACCTATAACGTCTCGGTCGTGTATGAACCCACATTTAGGACACTTCATAAGTCTAGGTTTCCACCCATTCCTCTAGGCACAACTATTCAAAGAACCTCAAGTACTTTTGTAAATTTCTTACTTTTTCTTGTGTGAGCAAGATACTTTATTAGGGAAGTAATTTTTAAGATTTCTTGTCTATCATAAGTATACAAAGCGTAAGTATTTTTCTTACTATTATTGTAATTTAAATGAAGCCTTATGTTATCCTTAAGTTCTAAATAATTCTTGAGCTCCGCTAGTGCGTTGTAGCATGATGATATAACTATGACGAATTTAATAAGTGGCTTTCTATTTCGCCTATAAATTATAGATATACACCCCTCTGTATCAATTAAACCTCTTAGAAAACCCCTGCGGAAGCTTTTATTATTAATAAACTCCTTAGGGATTCTCCATTTGTATGGTGCTTGTTTATACTTTGCTATTATTTCTCCTATAGGTGAAGAGTACATAATAACCATGTAATATTTAACTAGTCGTAATGTTTCTCTTTCTGGATGTTTCAGAGTGCGAATAACTTCTTTTATCCTATACTTTAACCTTAATGTATGTGCGCATTTACAAAACTCAGTTATTAATCCGATATTCTGATTATATAAATATACATCAATATCTCCTCTATTTCTTCTCCAAACTGTACCATCACCCAATACAGCTCCAACAATATAACCGAATGCTTCCGTAGCTCTTTTATCAGTAATATATAACGTGTTATGCATACTATCCTCCCCCATTAACTCGTCATCGGAACAAGATTAGAATTACAGATAGGGCATATTGAAGAAGTATGTGAAGGATTAACCAGAACATACGGGATACAATATTCTGTCAATTTCTCAGTTATTAGTTTATGCAATCCACGTATACTTGACTGTTTTAACCTATGAACATCAAGTCCTTTCAGCCACTTACTTCTCTCAATGACTTTGTCTTGGAATCTCTTAGGGAGTTTCTCAAGTACAACTATACCATCCTTAATAATATCGGTAACGGTTTTAGCTAGTTTTAGCTTAATATCTCTCTTGACATTTCTCTCCCTAAGCTTCTTTAATGCTACTTTAAGCCTCCTATTACCTTTAACACCATAAACTTTGCTCCATCTCTGTTGAATCCTAGCCCTCCTATACGCATACCCGAGAATCACCTTAGAGAAGTTAGTTATTATGGTAATAGCTCTACCATCGGGGTAAGTGTAGATAGTTACGTTGTTCTCGTTAATATCAATACCATAAATCTTTCCTGATGAAACTGGGCTAACCTTTACGTCTTTAACGAAAACCACATAAAGATGGAGTCTATCTCCTACGACCATCCACCTAACAGAGCTTCTAAGAACCCACCCACCATTATAGTATCTCCAAAACAGTTTATGGAACTGTACTGGTATGCTTATCCACCCCTTATGAGTAGCTATCCTTACTCCTTCAAACGTTAACTTCCATAACTGATTATCGCATCCAATACTCCACTTCTTAATAACTGGTTTATCGGTCCTAGCTAATCCCTTTTTCTTAAGCTTCCTGAAGCTCTTGATTCTCTGAGAAGCATCACGTATAGCTTCATGAATGTAGTGAGAAGGGATACTGGGATACTTTTCCCTAAATCTCTTATATAGTATTTTCTTAGCTTTTGTCCAAGAATTAATGTTGTTGCTCCACATGTACTCTAATGCTTCAGCAAGAATTCTGCCATAGACTTGATAGATATGTTTAAGTGTGTTTATTTTAGTCTTGGTTAATGGTAATGATACTAGCGCTACCACTCTTTCAAGGGTCTTTGATTGCTTGTTCAACCGCTCTCACCACCTTCCTGTACTTATGACTACGCCTACCATAGGTTCTGGAGGCAAACAATGTAACTATCTCTATAAGGTCTTCAACTAGTTCTTGATAGAAGTCCTTCGGTGGTTCTTGGAGAACTACCATGACTTTTACTCCGTAGGCTTTGAAGAGTTCCTCAAGATACTTAAATCCAAACCTTGTGAGCCTGTCCTTATAAGCTACCAATAATATATCAAACTCGTGTTTCTTAGCCATATCTACTAGTTCCCATAGCCCCCTCCTATCCTCCTTTAATCCACTAGCAACATCCTTAACAACAGCTACCAGCTTCCAATTGTTTTGCTCTACATATTTCTTTAGTGCTTCTACCTGGTTCTCTAGCTCTTTCTTCTGATTAACTCCACTTACACGAGCGTAGATAACGACACGAGCTACTCTAGGAGTCTTTATCTCTTCTACTGGCTGCCCGAGAAGACGCTTTACCTCGCTCTCAGGTATTCTCCATTTACCATTAATATTGACAGCTCGTATTCTACCTTCCTTAATCCATCTACGAAGAGTACGATTAGCAATACCTAGAATCCCACAGACCTCCCGGGTACTATAATGACGCTCCAACTTCCTACTCCAGAATAAAAAGACCTACGCAGACCTATAAAAACCTTTACTCTAGAAACTGCTAACTTCCCTAAGAAAATATCTTCGGGACAGATTACTGAAATAGTAGTAATTCCTAAAGCACTATCTGCTGATTCTACATTAACCGTGCTTATTCAGGGTGAGCGTGGCGGACTTAAGGAACTTAAATTTATTACTGTTAATGTACACGAGCTCACTAAAGATATTGAGGATGCTGAGGCTCACGCCACAGGATTACGGAATGAATTCACTTCATGGATAGCAGTTAATCATCCAGAGCTAAATATTACTGAAGAAACCTGCTGGGTAGGTGCTTATGCAGACTCAATTTCCTTAGATACCAAGTACTATTTCTTTTACTCGAGTAATTGGGAAATGGGTATATCATGGCAGGAAGGCAGCTCCCGCAACCGCACAACAATATATTTCAGGCATAGGTACGTAGAGTCCGTGCCATCACTTGTTTATGAACTCGCCTTCTCATTAGCTTAACTATGTGACTTACGTCGGCTCTCAGCAGGCCTCCTCATCCTAACTCCATCACCTACTACCCAGTACTCACCATCACTTCTCCTCTCTAACTTGAATATAGGTACCTCATGCTTGACTCTCTCAAGGACTCTCCTCGCCTTATCGAAGGCCACGGACCTGCTCTGAGCAACCACGAAGATGTAAACCGTGGGCTCACCTGGCTTGAGCCTCCCTACTCTGTGATATATCAGTACGTCAGACATGCCCTCCTCCCTACACTCCTCTTCAGCTATCTCACGCAGCTTCCTTGATGCATAAGGCTCATAAGCACTGTACTCTAGCTCCTTCACCTCAGCGTCATTAACAACGCCCTTAACGAAGCCTACGAAAAGTACTAGGGCACCTAATCCAGATGAGCTAGCAGCAACCATAATTTTTCTCGCTACCTCATTAACATCTATTTCACCCTCAATAACTCCCCCGTCAGGCAATTCAGTAGCCCCCAAGACATGTGTTGAAGCTATGTTTATTACTTTAACTTGATATGCCAAATCGTGTCTGCCCATTTTTAGGTGCTTAAGACAGTAACGCTCAGGTGTAGTGATGTGGCGGCTGTTAGGCTCTACATACACAAGCTCTGTCCATCCAGCCACCACGTCGTTAGGTACTTAGTCAGTAAGAACTTACTAAGTAGGGTTAACATTGTTGGTACGTCACAGAATATGACTGCAGTACTGTGTGCTGGAATCGTGAGCGTGCCTGCACTTAAGGTGGAGAGCGAGCTAGCTGCTATTGACCCACTGGAGCCTGAGTTTGTTGAAGCCATCCTACTGAGAAATGAGAGCAGGGTGAGGGACTTCGTACCTAAAAGTACTGGTGAAGCAGTGGAGAAATTCAGGAACAGCATACTTGCAATAGCTGACACATCAAGAGAGATTGCGGAAGTAGTTATTTCGTACTTGAAGAGAAGAGGGATTAAGGTAATAATGCTGACCGGAGATAACGCAGTTACAGCTAAGTCCATAGCACGTAAGCTTGGTATAGATGAAGTTATTGCTGAGGTATTACCTGAGGATAAGATAGACGTTATCAAGGACACACAGAGGAAGGGTGTGGCATAGGAATGATAGGTGATGACATAAATGTTGCACCTAGCCTGACACAAGCTGGTGTAGGTATTGCTATGGGTGGTGGAACAGACATAGCTAAGGAGGCAGGCGATATTGTACTGGTTAAGAATGACTTGAGGGGCGTCATAGCAACTCTGGAGGTAGGGAAAGCCATATGGAAGAAGATAAGGTTTAACCTATTCTGGGCATTCATATACAACACCATACTAATACCTATAGCTGCAGGAGCCTTTATCCAATAGCCAATATAGTACTCAGACCTGAGTTCGCTGGCTTAGCAATGGCTCTGGGTTCAGTATCAGTCACAGGCGATGCACTAACCCTAAAGAAACTTAGTTTTAAGTTAAAACATGCTAGAACCAGTTAAGGAATTTTAAGCTGCAGCATTCGAAATTAACGACTAAGTAAGCTCACCTCCTTGAACTCGCAATCCACTTTCTTAATTTATGTTATTTAGTGCGCACTCATCTTACTGCTTCAGCACATTTAGTAGATGCTTAAGTCCATAAACTTTTATACTGTACTTAGGTGCAATATTTACTATGTCATTGCCCTCGCTCACGATCGGTGCCTTAAGCTCCCTAGCCAACAGTATGTATGACGCATCGTAAAATGTAATGCTGTTTTTTATAGCAATTTTCATAATTTCATCAACATCTAGGTCTGTGATTTTATGTAGGTTAATGTATCGTGTTAGCATCTTAGAAGCCCTACATGCACTTAAGGCTTCATTCTCACGCATTCTATGGAACTTCACGCACTCCTTCCAGTATGCATTACAGGATTCGTAGACAGTTAAATCAAGAATAGCAATTCTTGATTTTCTCAGAGCCTCAATGAGGCCCTGCCAAAGAGAACTACTAATTGTGCATAAACACTAGCGTCAACAACGTACACATTTACACTACCTCCTCTTACGTTCTTCATCAATCAATTTCGCAAGCTCATATGGATTTATCCTATTCTTTAGTCCCACCTTAAGAAAATCCAGTATTTCCTCCAGTTCTTTTTCTTCAATTCTCTCAATTTCCTCTAGTAATCTCCGCCTAATAATTCCTGCAATATCTACCCCGTACCTCTCAAGCTTCTCTTTCAGCCATTTCGGCACTCTAACACTGATTACAGCACTCACAGTGCATCCCTGTTTACATTTTGTATACAGTATTATTAAACATAATTATTGGAAAGTATTAGGTAGGTACGGTTTCAATAATCTACTTGTAATTACCAGAGAACGAGGCTTTTAGCACGCTTGCTTAAGCTTAGCTTAATAAGTTCTTGAACTACCTCAGACTTGGGGCATATATAGTGTTCTATACTGATAGGTTCATACAGTGGCCTCCCTAGCTAATGCAAGTCTCACCCTTTGAGGAATTTCGGTAGGGCCAGGGGTCAAATTCTGATCTTGACCCAGAATTTCTGGAGGTTATGAAGGGGTCAGGTCAAAGCTTAAGGAACTCTTAGGTGCTGGGAGGTGTGATGCGTATGCCATGCTCGGTGAGGCCATGCTCGGGCTGGAGGTGTCCATAGCTAACTTGGTGGCGAAGGTGATAAGGTCTTAGTTATAGCTAACGGTGTCTTTGGGGAGAGCTTCACTGAGTTAGTTAGGATGTATGACGGTGTCCCAGTTGTCTTGGAGGCTGACTGGAGGAGGTCTGTGAATGCTAGCGAGGTCGACAGGGCTTTGGAGAAGAATAAGGATGTTTCCGTAGTGACTCTGGTTCACTGCGATACTCCGTCATGGTTGCCCGTACATTGTCCGGGCTTCTCCCTCAACCTCCTTATCTGGTTCGGTGGCTCATTGGAGGTTGCAGGGTAAGGTGGTAAGGGCGGGTCACATGGGTGTTCAGGCATCACGGAACCACCTAGTCATAGCATACACAGCACTTGCAGCATCACTGAGGAAACTAGGTGTAGAAGTAAGTGAGTCAAAAGCAATTGAAGCAATAGAGGAGATCTACAAGTATTAGTTTTTATATCAAAATCCCCCACTCGCTGTCCCCCCAGTAACTAATTCCCAGCCACACACCTTCTCCTTACTAACCTCTTGCCTAAATTATAGAGCATATTAGCTTCCTTGGAGTCATCGAATACTGTAGTGCTTTTTACTACTCACTTACGTCTGATAAACAGTAACTACTAGGCTACTGCACCATATAAACACTTAAATAAAATTGAGGATGAGATCTAATGATATACATGCCGAAGTCCCACCTGATCGTAGTTAGAACAAAGGCTAGATTTGAGGAGGTCGCTAACGCTGTCAGAAAGATTAGTGAAGCCTCAGCTATTCACGCCGAACTCTCTCGTGGGCTTCAGCTATAACGATAGTTAAGGAACTTAGAGATGAGGTAATCATAAGAATAATTGCTACTGGAGGAGCGGGCTTGCTGAACGTAGATTACGGTGCTAATAGGCTTTATGTGCATGAATTACTTGACCGCGTTAAGAGTCAGGTACCTGTTGAGGTAGTTAAAGAATTAGAAAATTATGAAATAAGCATGCGGAAGAACGCATTCTTACCTGGGGAAGAAAAATAAAATTTTACGTTATTTCTAGTTTTAATCATACGGCTTCAAGTAATATCTTACTTACATTATCGAACGCCTAAGAGAAACATCTTGTTCAGGGACGGTCAATATGAATATATGCTGAGTTTTTCCGCTCTACGGTTTATCTGTCATGTAATTTCAACTACTGGATCGTGGACTTTACCTTGCAGAGATCCTTATGTCAGATGCTGTACTAACTACCATACGTACTTAAATAGCATGATTGAATACAATTAGGACGGTGCTTCCCGTGGTTAAAGATCCTGTTTGCGGGATGGAGTGGATCCCGGTAGGACGCAGTTTAAGGTAGTGTATAAGGGGACTATGTACTACTTCTGTAGCCTTCACTGCAAGAAAGAGTTCCTGAAGAACACAGACTATTACTTGAAACATGGCCCTAAGGGAATGCCTTCCAAATAACATTAAACCTGCCTCTCTCCTCCCTCGATACTGCGTCACACATTCAGCATACTGAATTTCGCTTCATCCTGTTAGTTCAGCTAGTATTTTAAGCCTCTTAAAGGAAAGTTATTACTGAATCTCAGCAATAATTATTCGCTTCTTAGTTTGTACTGCAAATTACTCCTTATACACTAGGAGCATAGGTTATAATGAGTACCTTAATCTGCTTCTGCTTAAGAATGTAGTAAAGAAATATAAAAGAAACAAAGAAACAAAGAAACTAAGGTACTTAGGTAAGGTAGCTCGTATGATAGGAATTAATACGTGACCCTCTAAATCTCTACTCTAATTAGTGTTAGTTTCTTGCCTAGTATTGTCCTGTACAGTTCTCTTAGATTCTCAATTACTTTTTTCCTATTTCTTGTCTTCTTCCATACCGTTCTTGCTTCCTCGAGAGCTAGGAGTAATACATCTTTAACACCACAGGCATACGTGTCATTACCAATGGCGTCCCCTCATTCGGGGAATACCCCCACTGTAATACAGGGTTTATAAAATGCTCTTAAGTGCAAAGCATTGGTGTTAGCCTAGGAATTAGCGCCTATATGGCGTACCGATTTTCTCCTAAATATTAAACTCAACCATAGATAAGGAGCTAATAACCTGTAACCTGAAAGCTAAAGAGTAATCATGTAGGAAGAATGAAGGAGGAAGTGGTGGATATTTTTATACATCATCAAAGGCGCAGCTGAGCTTTCTAGGCTTGAGAATAGACGAACTATGACTACTCATGCATAAGCTTAACATTAAATATAGCATTCTTGATGAAGAAGAGATTGAGGAAGAACTAGATGCATACAAGAGAGTCTTTAAGAGTAGTACTTAACACATCACTGCTCATAGTGCTGGTCAAGCTAGGAATTTTAGAGGACGCTCTTTACTTATTCAATGAAGTGGAAGTCTTTGACATGATATCTAGGTAACGTAGACCGTAAGAAAACCACATTCATGCAGAAGTGCTAAGTGATGGCGGAAGCGCATGCCAGCTTGGTTCTCTCGTGCAAGACCTCTAGGACATGCTTTATGATCAGCACTCAAGACCGTATTCTTCTTTAATGGATCTTTATTGATGATTAGGATCTGCTATAATGGGCTCCTCTAATGCATTCTAGCACTTAGCTGTATATGTGTTTTATTAATCCTTGATTAAAATATTGGGGTGTTATGGAACGTGCTCCTTGAGCCCTGAGATACCATTAATTTTCTCTACTTGGTAGTCTTGGTAGTATGGAGTAATAACTACTTCTACCAACCTTCTATCATCCTGTAAAGTATAAGTAATTTTTGGGGAATATATTTAGGTTACATTCGTGTAATTTTATTGTGGAGTGGTTATGGTCTATCGTATGGAGGTTTTGAGGAGGATAAAGGAGGTTATTAGCGAGGTTGCCATAAGGCATGGTATAGATGTTGATAAGGTTATCTTATTTGGTAGTAGGGCTAGAGGGGATTTTAGAGAGAATTCTGATTGGGACTTACTAGTCATAACTAAGACTAAGTATGGTAGAAGGGTTATAAGGGAATTCCTACTGGAGGTTAGAAGAG
>JAGGUC010000049.1 GCA_021158735.1 Desulfurococcales archaeon
AATGAGACAGCATTAAATGCATCGAGATCTGCCTTAGACATAATTAGTGAGGCGCTCAGGCGGACGCTGTCCGAGGTCGCTTACATGATGCCTAAGATAGCTATCTCCATAGTTATAGCACTGATATACTTCGTAATAGCACTCGTAATTACTAAGATAGTTAAGAGGATTCTAAACCTCATCAAGGTTGAGGAGGTCGTAAAACCCTACGTGAGGTACGCCATACCTATAAACACAGTCATACTTATCCTGATTAACTTAGGGGTAGCCCTCATAGCAGCACACACCATAGCCCTCATAGTCTACCCTGAGGCTGTGGACTTCATCATGACCGTGTCAGGGTACTTGGGTAAGGTGGCTAGCGTAGCCTTCCTAATAGTATTTGTGTTCTTAGTCATCGATGCCGTAGTAGAGAGAATTAAGATCGAGAGAGGGCTGAGGGGCTTCATGATGCTCCTAACATTCCTAATAACAACCATACTAATAATAGATGTGACTGCGCTGAGCCCGGAGGTGAAGACAGCTCTTACCTGGGGCCTCAGCTTAGGCATAGGACTCTCCATCGGCATATTCACCATCTGGTACTTCTTCAGCGACATACTCAGGAAGAAATCTGAGGAGAGGTAGTCAGTATCTGAGAAAAACTATTGCATTTCAACACCTTCCTTCAGGAAGCTTATATGCTTTTGCTTTAGCCTCTTCCTGAGAAGCTCGTCAGCCACTGCACTACGCCCTGTACTTAATGACCTTACTTCCTCAGCTAGTTCTTCAATAATTTTACTGAGCCTACTTACACGCCCCTTCAACTCACCCACTTCGTTCTTAACACACTCAACAGTCCTCATGACCTCGTCCAGCTTCTCGGACAGCTCATTGATCAGCTCGGTGAGTCCGTCTGACCTGCACTTATTTTCGCTAGGCAGTCATAGACTCCCACCAGACTTTCTACTTCAGCAGGTATTAGCCTTGCCTTACTTGACCGGAACTACCCGCTTTTATATATTACTTCAAACATGATAGTAGTGGTGCCGACTTATGAAGACATCACATAAGGGTGATGAAGGACTAACCGGCATCATGGGTGGCAGACTACCTAAGGACTCACCACCAGTCGAGTTCGTTGGGGAAGTAGATGAGCTAGTCGCTATACTGGGTATTGCTAGGTCTCTCCTAGAAAGTAAGGAAGAATTAAAAGAGATCGGCAGTGAGGTTAAGGAAATACAGGTTAAGCTCATGAAGATCGCTGGCTATGTGGGGCTGGGCGGTAAGGGCAGGGCTAAGGCACCAGTAAGCGAGTCCGAACTCAAGGAGCTGGAGGATAAAGTGAGTTGGATATGGGCAGAGCTCGCTAAGACACGTAAGTTCATCATACCGTCAGGGCCCTTAGAGGTCACCGTACTGAACCTCGCAAGAACCGTCTGCAGGAGAGCTGAGAGGAGAGCTGTGAAACTGCTGAGGGAGTCCGTACTTGATGAGCTTACCTACAAGTACTTAAATAGGTTGTCAGACCTGCTCTATGTTTACGTGAAGTTAGTGGCTAGGAAGTTAGGCTTTCATGAGGAGTACCTAGGGTAGAGCAGGTAGTTCTGCCGCGTAAGTATATTGGTAAACCACGTCCAGACCTTATGAAGTCACTCTGGGATAGAGTTCCCACAGCCTGGCAAGCTCATCCTTCTCCGGCTTAGGCTCACTCAGCACCTCCTTACCTTGTGCTCTATGAATTACTACGCATACCTCCCCCTCCCTCACCACACCAACTTCAGCATAGCTTATTCCTAACCCACTCAACACCTCCTTAATCACGTCCTCCTTATCCTTAGGTGCAGTAAACACTAAAGTACCAGAGCTAATCATCCATAGAGGGTCAAAATCAAGTACCTCAGCAAAAACCTTGGTCTCCCTCCTCACAGGTACCTTATCCTCCCAAACCTCGATCATCACCCCAGAAGCCACGGCAAGCTCAATTAATGCCTCAGCCACACCACCCCTCGTTGCGTCATGCATAGCGGTAACCGCCCCAGCCCTTGCTAAGGACACTGCCTCCTTGACTACACTGATCTCCTTCATGAATGTCTCTGCACTGCCGATCACGTCCTCCCCCACTCCTTTACTCAGCAGCACATCCCTGAAGTCGCTTGCTAAGATAGCTGTCCCCTCAACGCCAGCTCCCTTCGTCACGTAGACTGAGTCGCCGGGGCGTGCACCAGCTGAAGTAAGTACCTTACCTCTCTCCCCAATACCTATCGCTGTAACCACTACAATGGGCCTCCGGGAACCAACGGCATAGCCTGTGTGGCCACCTACCACGGCAGCACCTAATTCCCGCGCCGCCTCATCCACATCCCTAGTCACCTCATCAACCATGTCCTCGCCCCACTCCTCCGGCAGGAGGATAGTGGGCAGAACCCACCTAGGCTCCACACCCGCAGTCGCTACGTCATTACATGCTATGTGGACTGCGAGCCAGCCGATCCTCTTCAGAGCACCAACGATCGGGTCGCTGTGAGCCACAATGACTAGGTCGCCTCCAGCTGAAAGCACTGACACGTCAATACCCTCACCAGGACCTACGATTACGTCATCTCTGTCCGAGCCTGTTCTTCTAAGAACGTACTTTCTGAGGAGGTTGCCTGGAATCTTCCCCACCCAACACCCCCTCCAGTTAGTGCTTCTGCAGAATTTCAAGTTTTTACTCTAGTGAAGGTATTAGCCTCCCAGCTGAGTAATGTTCATTCAATTCCTTCAGAGAGAAGCATATATTTTGTATATTTTCCTTACTTAAATGAAAAATCAATGTAGACCTAAACGGTGAAACCATAAAAACTCTACCGCAACTAGGGCACAATAAAGGAGATCTGACCTGAGGTGTGCGGGAGTGGTTGAGTTAGTTGACCTGACTGTAAGGGATGGGCAGCAGTCCCTCCTCGCAACTAGGTTGAGGACTGATGACGTAGTTAAGATCGTTGAAGTACTTGATAAGGCCGGTTTCTACGCCCTCGAGGTTTGGGGCGGTGCTACATTTGATGCGGCACTGAGGTACCTGAGGGAAGACCCCTGGGAGCGGCTCAAGCGGGTTCGAGAAGCGGCTAGGCGGACTAAGTTAATGATGTTGCTTAGAGGAATGAACTTAGTTGGCTACAGACACTACCCGCCAGATGTTGTGGAGAAGTTCATTG
>JAGGUC010000023.1 GCA_021158735.1 Desulfurococcales archaeon
CGACATTTTTAGTCTACTAAAAACAGCTAAGCAACTAACGGCTGATGCCGCTGAACTTGAGCGCAAACGGAGGTTTGCTGCACTAGATATTGAGACCTTGATAGCCGCCATAAACGAGGCTTACTCTGTCTTAGGGGTTACTAGTGAGCGCCATAGATCACCGGTACGTCATGTCAGGCTGATAATAGATTCACTATCCGCTTTCTGGGCTGACAAGCCAGCTATGGCGCGCAAGTATTCCTATCAATTAAAGATAGCTACACACAGAGAAAATGTTACAGCATATCTAGTAAGTCAGTATGCTATGACCACTAAGTCGCTAGACCTAGAAGATAAAGTACTAGCTTACTCACCTGTTAAGAACTCCATTCTGAAGTTAAGTGTTCTTGAAATAATTCGTGAATTAGCGAGAACTGGCACTCTGAGAATACCTACATTTGATCTTGGAGGTGGTAGGGTCGAGTGGCATACCTTAAGAGGAGTTATACTTCATGAATCACCTAAGGAATTATTTGAAGTAACTACGGAGTCCGGTGGAAAAATAACTCTGACGAACGACCACAGTATCTACTTTATTCCGCACTCGAGCACTACTTACAGGGCAGTCTTAGGCAGGGCAGAAGACCTCAGTTCAGGAGACAAGTTAATTTCTGTCAGTCAGCTGCCCCCGCCGCACTCAAGCAGAGGTAAATTAAGGGCAGAGAAAATTAAGCGTATACGAACAGTACATCCCACAAGCAGATATGTCTACGATCTTGCTGTGCCACCCAACGAAAACTTCTTTGCTGGAACCCAACCAGTACTAGTTCATAACAGCACATTCGGGTTCGGACTGGAGCATATAGCTGATGGAGTGATCCACTTATGGATGGACAATGTCGAAGAGGTCAAGGGGGTTAGGCGCTACCTAATAATAAAAAAGATGCGGATGACCAGCCACTACATTAACGCATTTAAATTATCTATCGCCCCTGGTAAGGGCATTGTTCTAGAGGTCTGAATTCCATGTTTAGTACTATGGGCTTTATGTTAGAGGGGTTATTGAGGGTTTTCGTTCTTTGAGTTTCTTCAATCCTCTGTAGGCTATTATGTATGCACTTGCTATGTGTCTATCTAATCCTTTTTCTTTCATTATCTGTTTATGAGTTACGCTACTACTTGTACCTCTTGGGTTAACTAGTACAACTGTAAATCCGAGTTTCAATGCCTTTATAATACCGTGTCTTATCATCTGTTTCTTCGGGAACTTAGTTATCTTACGATTTGCACTAGGAGTATTTATAAACCTCCTTGTCTTTATCTTTGTCAAGTCCTCAAACGCAATATAGTCTACTCCTATTCTCCTACACCATTTAAGAGCATCAGTTATAGCATTGAGTCTTAGCCATCTAGCTTTCTCTCTCGGAAACCCATGTGAAACAACATCAGTATACCGGAAAGTTTTTAGTGCTATAATATCTCCTTTAGCATTAATTAAAACAGTATTAATTCTATCACTATTAACATCAAAACCTGCTATTAGCCCGTAACCCTCTGGTTTAGGCGTTGAGAAGTGTTTAAGATAAAGCCAGAGAGGTATCTCTACATGGATATATGGTTTGCCATCATTGAAGCTTATGGAGTCGCCATAGCTTATTCTCTTATGTCTAGCTAGTTCTATTAGTTCCTTGATTAGAGGAAGGTATCTTTTTCCAAACCTAACATCGGATTCCAGCCATTCACCATTGTAGTATCTTATCAGCACCTTATCTGTTGAGAGAAGCTTTATATTCAGGTTTCCTCTCCATATTATTCCTCCTCTTGAAGCCACCCATTTACTCTTAATCTCTATTTTCCTTCTATTACTACCTTCTACAAGTAGCTTAGCATACTTGTATGCGGTCTCGCCATAAATACTGCTTGGTAGCATTTTTGCAAGCTCCTTATAGGCTTCTCTCTGCGGTATACCTTTCAGTACAAGGTTTATTCCATGTTTTACTGCTTGTTTGAAGCGATAAGCTAGAAGGCATAGCTTCATGTAGTCTTCAACGTTTCTGGGAGCAAGTCTTCCGTTTATTGCTACGTACATGAACTGCTTTACTGTTTCTTTGTCAGCTACTAACCTAGGCATCAGGCTCAATGACCATCACCTCAACCTCTCTACCAATCCATCTCTCCTTCTCCAGCTTCTTGCTAAGTTCCATCGGTATGAGGATAGCATACCTTGGTCTCCCCTTGACTGAGCCGTGCTTTGAAATCCTAGCTCTGAAGCTTAGAATTCTAGCCATTACTGTCCCTAGACTACATTGTTGCTAATAAAACTTATAAGTGTTGCTAACTAAATAAGCGAATGGGATGTGGGGAGAGGACGAGCAATGACCAGTCAAGAGATAAGGATGAAGCTCCCCAAACCTCTCTACCTTCGCTCAAGGGAGTCTAGTGGAGCAATGCGGGAGGCTAAGGTGATGAAACTAGGCTCCCAAAGAGCGGAGGCAGAGGAAGTCCATGAGGGATGAAGACCCACCATAAGAGTCAGACCTCTAGAAAGACTCTAGCCGTGACTTGGTTGGGGTCGGTGGTGCCGCGGCCGGGATTTGAACCCGGGTCACGGGCTATCCACGCAGGAATTGCTCGAAAGGCCCGCATACTTGGCCGGGCTATACTACCGCGGCACCCACTCATAGGATAAC
>JAGGUC010000096.1 GCA_021158735.1 Desulfurococcales archaeon
CTGAGAAGGCGGCTGAGGTGTTGGGTGCTGACCTCTTTCCTCCTGTGTGGTATGGTTCCTGCAGGGGGTTGAGGGACTTTCCCGGCACTATTGATGTTGCTTCCGAGGTACTCTACCTTTACGTGCGTGAGGTACTTAAGGAAATTGCTAGGAATGGGTATAAGGTCATAGTTGTTGTTAATGGTCATGGAGGGAATTCTAGGGTTGTTTCCGAAGCCGCCAGAACAGTAGCTGAAGAATATGACGTAGCCATCATAGTCACTGACTGGTGGGCTGAGCTAGCTCAGGAGAAGCGGAGGGAGCTCTTCAAGCACCCTGGACATGCTGGTGAGGACGAAACCAGCATCATGCTGGCCATAAAGCCAGAGACCGTGAGAATGGAGTACGCTAAGGACTACATAGCTGAAGTACCTAAGCTCAAGATCTACTCCAGGAAGGTTGAGGAGAGCCTCTACCCTAACGCACTCCTGGGCGCGGCAACTAAGGCATCTAGGGAGAGAGGTGAGGAATTACTTAAGGTAGCAGTTGAAGAGCTGGTTAAGTACATCAAGGAGGCAATAGATAAGTTCAATTTCCTGTAAACCTCGGAAGAACCACCTTATTAAATAACGCCTGCAGACATAGATAACCTAATTTAATAACTCATACAACACACCACTAACAGGTGGGCTCAACTGATCGAGTACGACATCAGGAAGTTCAAGAAGCTCTTCCCGCACCTAGCTAAGGAGATCTTAGAAGGTGCACCCAAGCACGGGGAGGACCCACTCAAAGGATTCATGCCGGGACCCGTAGACTTCATCAGGAGGGCCAGAACCACTGAAGAAGCTGAGGAAGTAATCACCTACCTAGAGCAGAAAGGCGAGATAAGTAGGGAGGAGGCGGAAGAGCTAAGGAGGCAGCTACGCGAGAAAGGTCTCGAAAGCTTCGGCAGGAGGAAAACCCCCGGCTACTACTTCAGGTATGCTGCAGGACTTGAGGAGTAAGATCACACCATAGTGTCACCACCGAAGTCACTGAGACCCCATGCAAGCAGCGGCATAAATAACATAGACTCGAAGAGCATTAGGTCCAGCAGCCGAGAACCTCGTTAAGTTTTCCGGGGTTTTCTTCAATCTCCACAGACCTGCAGCACGCACCGGGCTAGGTACTGTCATGGCGTCAAAGAACGTTAAGGCCGTTGTCGTGAGAGGGGACGGGTTCGTTGAAGTCGCTAAGCCTAGAGAGTTTGAACGACTTGTCGAGGAGGTAGCTCGGATCGATGGGCACATAGTTAACATTGAGAAAGCGTACATTATTAGGGAGGGTGTGAGGAGGAGTAGTGATACGCTACCTAAGAGGTTCCTTAAGGAGTCGGTTCGCATGGGGCCCTCAGCAGGGCACGTAATAGAATTAAGCAGAATGCTTGACGAGTACTACAGTGTTCGTGGCTGGGACCCCGAGTCAGGAGTACCTACTGAGGCTAAGCTACGTGAGCTAGGGCTTCAGGATGTAGCTGAGGACCTCAGGAAGCACGGCGTTAACCTGAAGTAAATCAGCTGGTTCCTGAATACCCAGCTGACTCAAGCTATCTTAAGAATATTAAGGTCGGCATCAATTAACTTTAAGGTGCCACCAAGTTGGCGGACGTAGCTAATCTCCTCAAAGAAGTTTTCTCTATTCAAGAACTCATTAAGTATGTGAGCGACCTCTCCTACTTCCACAGAATTCAGGGAAGTAATGAGATCGAGTCAGCAGGCAGGTACATATATGAGGTACTTAAGGAAACCTCGCCCTTATTTGAGGTCAGACTACATGAGTTCAGCTACTTAAAGAGCTACGGCGTCCTCCGACCAATTACGGGTTGGTGGGTTAGGGACGCCGAACTCAAGCTCGTGAAGCCCGGCAGGAAGCTCCTGCACAACTTCAGAACATCGAGAACCCTCGTAATTGCCCACAGCCCGGGCGGTGAGGTTGAGGGTAAGGTAGTTTATGTAGGTCAGGGAGACAGGCCGAAGCACTATGAAGGCGTCAGTGTTGAGGGTAAGGTAGTTCTAGCTCACGGCACCCCGTACCTAGTGTACCGTGAGGCAAGTAGGAGGGGTGCTGCCGCAGTACTCCTGTACAGAGAGGGGAGAGGACCTGAAACCGCTGTCCCCTACATAGGGCTCTTCCTAGAGCCGGATGAGTTCAAGGAGGCGAGGACCCCCGCACTCAGTATTTCAAGGGCTACAGCTAATGAGCTGATCCGCTACATAAGAAGTGGGGACAGACCCGTAGTTCACGCTAAGGTGGTTGCCGGGTACAGGGACGACCCCCACATACCCGTAATTACCGCTAAGTTGGGTGACGCGGAGGACGAGGTACACGTATTCGCCCACTACTGCCATCCTGGAGGCACCGTTAACGACAACGTCAGCGGGTCAGCGGTACTGCTTGAGCTCGTCAAGACATTCTCCAGAGTGCTTGAAGGGTCTTCACTAACTCCACCTAAGAAACACAGCATAGTCTTCCTCTGGTTCCCTGAGTACTCAGGCTCGCTAGCCTACCTCCTGTCCAGAGACACCTCCAACATAGTCTTCGGCATAAATCTAGACATGGTAGGGGAGAAGCAGTGCACCACTAACTCAGTACTCATCTTCATGAGGTCCCCGCCCAGCATGTTCCACCCGTACGAAGCCGTCGTATACTACGAAGTCAAGAAGCTCGTCGCTAGGGCATCACCATTCTCATCACCTAAGAAGATAGTTACGGTTAGGTTCGACACCTCACCATACGAAACAGGCAGCGACCACGACATGTACCTACACCTCAGCATACCTGCAGTAATGCTTAATCAGTGGCCCGACAGGTTTTACCACACGGATCAGGACACCATAGATAAGTTCGACCCTGAAGTAGCGTCGCTCATAGGTGTCGGGGTCGGCTCAGCAGCATATAAGGTCTCCTCAGCCGACGTAAGTGAGGAATTGTTGAGGAGCTACGTCCTCGAGTACCTGGGCTCGGAAACCTCATGGATTGAGAGTAATTACGCTGAATTCAGGTTCAAGTACTTGTGCAGTAAGTTAATTGGTAATTTACGGAAGCACTACGGTAAGACACTGGGTCTCGAGTCCTTATGCCGCGAATTAGGCGAAATTCATGATACTAGTAGCGAGAAGTACGTTTATACAGGACCGCCAGGTATTGTAGAGCTTAGGTTACTATTTAAGAGACTGCCAGCAGAGGAGTACTACAGACTTGAGGATATGCTAAGTAAGGAGAGACACCTAAGAATGCTGCTCTCAGGCTTCATACCCATGGTGTTGAGGAAGCCTATGAGTCTTGAGGAGCTGAGGGACGTCGTCCTAGGAGAACTAGGCATCAGCGTGAACGAGAATAAGCTGAGGGTCCTGCTCGAGGTACTCGTTAAGTCTGGTCTAGCAGAAAAGCACGGTACGTAGGGGATACTCGTAAGCTAGTACAGAAATAACACATAGAAACCTATAGCTATTAAGACAAAACCCATAGCTGCTGAAAGTTGCTCGCTGTACCTGAGTATGATGTCCCTGACCTTAGCGACCTCAACCAGCTTAAGTGAAGCCGTGAACACTACTATGAGGGGCATAACGAATACCAGGTTATAGTAGGCTAGCCATGTAAGAGCTGTTCCCAGTCCCAGCCGCGATATTATGCCCGTAAAGACTACGTAGGGGCCTGCCGAGCACGGAAGTATAGCGTAAGTTACTAGGAAGCCTAGGACGGCCGACATTAGAGCCGAGCTCTTAGCCTTCGGAACGAGTTTCAGGATCTTCTCCTTACCCAGTACCTTACTCTCAGCTCTTGAAGTAGTAATTATGAAAAGCCCGAACAACACGGCCGCAACCCCGAAGAGCTTCATAGGGAGGTATGCGAAGGTCTTAGTCAGCCCTACACCTAGCAGGTAGTAGCCAGCGTAGACAGCCACAATAAATGGGACGCCGGAAACAGCTAGGGCCCTCCTCAAGTTAGTTGATGTTCTCATACCGTAGGTCGCCGCAGCAATAAGAAGCGTCAGGTACACGTAGATACAGCAGGGATTTACAGAGTCGCTTATCGCAAGCAGTGATACGGCAGCAAGCAATTCCGGAGAACTCATAGTTCCTGCACGTATAAGGGATGGTGCTACACCAGTAACCCCGCATACCTCGGGCAGGTACTTACTAATGAATTCAGACTGATCTTCAATGTTCAGGTACTTAATAACCCTTGAACCCCCACCATAAATCGGTATCCTATTAGGTGACTCCGGCTTGGAGTGGATTAGTGCCTCCCAGTACGTCTTATTTTCAACATCACCGACAATCACGGCTACTATACCTTCCCTACCGACTATGAACGTCGTAGGTATCTCAGGAGGCATTCCATACTCTCTGATCAGCTCGAAGAACCTCACC
>JAGGUC010000019.1 GCA_021158735.1 Desulfurococcales archaeon
CTCTCAGAGGACTTCATACCATACAAACGTAACCAAGTGGGTTAAAGTACTATTTAGTGGCATAAGAGACTACAGCTCCCAGTATATTGCTGAGAGACTACCTAAGGTGGGTAGCAGTTACCAGCTACTCAAGCTTAGGGAAATAGTATCAGACCTAGAACGTACTGTAGTTCATAGTAAACTTAAGGGTTGGGAACTTAGGAGGGAGCTACTTAATATAAAGCACGTTGGTCCTAAAATAGCTGATGCCTTCCTACTATTTACTGGTGAGGGAACAGTATTTACTCCTAGTGATATACACTACAGTAGGTTCGCACGTAGGTTAAATTTACTGGGAGTTAAGGAGGCTCTAATACCTAATAAGAGTGCATGTCTTACATCGGATGCGTACTGTATTAAATGCCCATTGAATGACAGGTGCTTAACGGGGTGGAGTGTGAGGGAGTTCAGCGATTTAAGTGGTTACATCCAGACTATAGCGTACGTTCATGATAAGATCTACTGTAGCTTAAGGAGGTGTGGCGAATGTCCATTGCGGCGTATGTGCGTGCTGTAAGGTTCTTAAGAATAATAATATATTATATAGTTTGAGTTAGTGGAGTACATCCAAATGAAGAATAGAGTTATGGCTCTTTAATCTAAGCCGATGAGGAAGCCCCTCCCCAATAATGATGGAATGAAGCAACGGGATTAAGCTGAGGCAATTAATCTATTAATTGAGTGTGTACTGGTTAAAGAGCTCTTGTATATTAATTCTCAGGGTTCTACAAGGGATTTCCTTAATTCAACCTGGTGGTAAGGTCCGATGCTACTAAGCTTATTAGAGCTAACTCACAAAGATTTTGGATGATTAGAACGCCAACGGCTGAATGGTGATTGGGGCCCGTCCCAAATGACTTACTTATTACCATGATCTGAAGTCATGGAGCCTATATTACTTGAGTTTGGTCTTTGATAAGCTTATTCACAAGCCGAGGTATTATATTCTCATGTACACGGCTGGGGAAAATTCTCGGATTGTAACATATTGAAGTTAGGTACCTGTTTATCAGGGGCAGAAACATTAAACTGTAGTGTTTTGAATAATCTTGTATCATTGTGTTTCGAGCTAAAACACTTGTAATGTGATGTTTCATTATTTTCACGGGTGTGTGGGTGATGGGGGCCTCATGCTGTTGGGCTCGATCACCACCCATGACTCAATGATACTGAGGCGAGGTGGAACCAATGAAACCGTATCGCAATAAAACAAAAACATATGGAGTAATAAGGTTTGAGGAAACGGTTCAGTAATAAACTATCTGTTAAATAAGCGTAGGTACAGGTTTGGTTAGTGTTAAAGCCTTGGAGCTCTCAGTATTGTGAGAATCATCATTATGTATGCAGCTATTGAGGTTATAACGTGAATTGTTAAGAGTATTTTCCTATACTTAACTAATTGTTTAGGTATGAGTAATGCACCGCTAATCATTGCTATCGTCATGAATGTAAAGGCCAGTATTGAATCAATATAATGATAATTAATGGCTTAATCACCTTAGATAGTCTACTAAATACTCTATTATGTTTTAATTAAGTATTCAGAGTAAGGAGTAAATTTCATGAAAGAATATGTTTGTTGGCTTGTAATGCTTAGTGGTGGGTTCTGGTTGAGTAGATTAAGGATGTTGCTCAACATTATTGTAATAGGAGTTATAGCTCTCGCTGCGGTAGGCTCTGTCCTAGTCATTACCAAGTACACTAATTTAATACCTATTAATATGATAGAAACTAGTGGTATGGCAAAAATGAGTAATGAAACAGTAATTAATTTACCACTACCTAAGTTTAAGATCGGTAAGCTGACCGTCGAGGAGGCTATAGCTTATAGGAGAAGTATCAGGGAATACGTAAGCAAGCCAATAACACTTATTCAGCTCTCACAACTGCTATGGGCTGCACAAGGGATAACCAATACGAGGCACGGCTTCAGAGCGGCACCATCTGCTGGCGCAACTTATCCGCTGGAGGTCTATGTTGTTGTAAAGGAGGGTGGTGTTGAGGGACTTCCAGCAGGTATATATCGTTACGACCCATATACGCACTTACTTAGGCTCATCAGAAAGGGGGACTATAGCTTGGAGCTATATAGGGCGTCCTTAGAGCAATCGTGGGTTAAGGACGCAGCAGTAAATATAGTGATTACGGCTATATATGAAAGAACAACTGGGAGGTACGGTGATAGGGGAGTCAGGTATGTACACATTGAAGTAGGGCATGTAGGTCAGAACATATATCTTGAAGCAACTAATCTCGGATTAGGAACCGTTGCTGTTGGGGCATTCTATGATGATGAGGTAGGTAAGATCTTGGGTGTAGGACCTGATGAGCACCCGCTCTACATTATGCCAGTAGGTATTCCAGAGCGGCAATATAGAGTATCTGAGGAAGAAATACAGGAATTCATCTTAAGGAACAGAGGAGATTAGCCTAATAGTACAGATTGACTCAGGCTAAGCATGTGCCTGTTCACATAAATTTTTACCTGTCCTAACACACAGTAGCATGGGGTGCGACATGCCTCAGCCACTGATAGATGATTATGACTTCGGTGTCATGATAATTAGAGGCAAGGTGTATAAGAAAGACCTGATAATAACGCCTAAAGCAATAAATGATGAGTGGTGGAGAATAGAGGGGCATAGACTCCAAATTGCTGACGTACGTGATTATGTATTAGAGGATGTAGATGCTGTGGTAATAGGTACAGGTTATGATGGGTTAATGAGTGTTGACGATGAGGTAATTAAGGTATTCAAGGACAGAGGCAAGGAAGTCCTGATAGCCAAAACTAAAGATGCTGTTAACATATATAACGATCTAGTGAGTAATGGC
>JAGGUC010000128.1 GCA_021158735.1 Desulfurococcales archaeon
GTACCGTTAAATACTACCCAAGGTTTCGACCAGCTCTCACCAGTAACATATTGAGTAGCTTTATTTGAGGTATTGAATATCACCCAGACGTCAAGGGTGCTGTTATATCCTACGTAGTATGTAGCCACACTCCCTTTCTCGCCGTGTATGTCAGCATAAGGTATATTTTCCTTACCAGGTGCCAAGAAGTACTTTGTACTATCTTTTGTAAAGTTATACCATACAGTACATTCATTTTGGCTCAGGTCGAGATCAGATTCTGTTGAGGCTATTAACACCTTGATTATTTCGACTACTGTGTCTGGGTCATATAGTGGTGTTGTCACTGCTGTTAGGTATGTATTTGCTAGTGATATTCCTCTCTGTGGTGACCAGTAGCTTATTACTGCCTTTACTGGCGTTAGGTCTACTTTGTGCTGTCCTGATGATAGCTTTATTGTTGCGAACCAGTAGTCTATCTTGCTTGTCGTGATGTTTACGTGTGCTACTACGGTTCCGTCTAGCTCTAGTGCGCTACTTGCTTCTCCTAGACCTCTCTGTATTGCTCCTCTAGTCTCCTGGGTTGTGAAGAATCCCATGTTCAGTACTACGAATGCTAGTGCGGCAGCGACAATCACGAACGCTATCATTACGATGGCACTCTCAATACCTACTATGCCTTTTTTCTTCCTTAACTTCCTAGGGGGCATTTTAGGCACCTTCACGGGGTACTTGCAGAGCTTTAAAAAAGACCTAGTGGTAGTTAGCGACTAATAGCCTACTTTGTGAGGCTTACTTCATTAAGTCCTTAGATCATGTAGCCCGATAACTTCTGAGTTTTTAACGACTTCTGGTCGCTTCATTCTTAAGTTTCTAGCTCTCCGAATAGTAGCTGTGTAGTTAAAAAGTAAATTATGTTTTTCTTATACGTATAGGGTAGGTAAGTGACCAAATAGATATGAAAGTAGGGAAGCGGGTGGGATATTGGAGAGGAACACGAACAGCAACTCGAGTCCCGGAAAATTTCTCACGATAATTGTTGATGGAGAAGATATTTTGGGTGCAGTAATTTTGGATCAGTACCTTAGACCTAAAGCTTGTTGGCCTCCTGATTTTATTTCAACACTCCCGACCGAGGTACTTAATTCATGCCCAATACTAAAGGAAAGTAATGACTACTTAATTCTTTCAGTGAGAAATCGAAAGTTTATTGTAATAATGATTGGTGACCCAAGTATTTTGATACTAGAAGTCCGTGTTACACTTCATTCTGAAGAAATTGTTAAGGAGCTATGTAAAATCATAGTAAATGTTAAGAAGCGATATATGTAGTTTTCTGACTACTTAGTAAATAGCGAATATTGTTCTTAGAGCTCTTCAAAAATTTGAGCTTTGGTTAATTTCTGAGTATCTAAGCCTGATCTAGGAAATGCGGTGGAACGTTACTTATTGCATTTATTGTAAAGGCCTGTTAGTAGAGATAATTGTTATGTGATCTAATACGCTAAATATACCAGTAGCAGTATAAACAATTGAAATAGTAACCAAGCCAAAACAATTATGCTTCCGGCAGAGTGCAACAGAAACCCCCATAATGCTATGGCATTACCTATTGAAAGTATAAATAATAAGTTCCTGAGCGCAAGTTTAGGGTGCGCAGTACCAATAATTGATTTAATAATTTTTGCTGCAATAGAGTTCCTGAATTTAATGTAATGCGGTAGTTTATAGTAAAGACTTAGTCCGTCCTTAGATAGCTTATAGTAAGTTTTATATGGTCCTTTATTTATGCCAAAAAACTCGTAGAATTTCCTAGTTAGGCTCGGCCTTAGGATTTTTTTATAAAGTTTTAGAGGTGCTCCTGACTCAGAGAATATACTGAGATACGACTGTGCTCTTGACGGACTTAGTTTAAATAGTGATGCTATAGTGGATAAGGGTAACTCATAATTTCTGGCTGTTGCTAGCGCTATGACAGCGTCTGCAGTATAGCTATAAAGGGTTAAGTCCTCAGCTAAGTCCTTTATGAGGAATCTTCTAGAGGAAGTAACCACTTGCTTGCGCCTGAAATTATTGTTTCCTGCACTTAACACGCTTATTAACTTTTCGTAGTACTCCCACCCTTTATCTGTTAATATATAATGCTCTATTCCCCGCTTACTTACCTTAGCTACTAAACCTTTTTTCTCAAGCTTTCGAAGAGAATCGGCCACAGCCTTATACCTCAACACTAGCTTACGTGCTAATTCCTTCGTTGTAAAACCTTCTTCATTCTCAGCTAGAGTAATTACTACCTTTAACTGAATTATACCTCTACAAAAATCAACTGTTGAGTCAAGCTCGCGAACTGCCTCGAGCCTGTGCTCAAGAGGAGTTTTAACCAAATTATTATTAAATAAGATAGTTGCAGAATTATTAGATGTATTATTAGATTTGGGGTCATCTGTTCTAAATCTATTCATGTAATTCCCCTAATAATATTATTAGATATTGACATTTTTAAATTTCATTATGATAGTGTTCTTTAATCGTATAAATAAACTTTAAAAATTTTAACATAGCATTTTTCATGAATATGTAAAAAACTGCGAAAATTTTATAACTATAATATTACCTAAATTATTATGCGCGCTCTGCGGCGGTTCTCATTACACTTTTTAATGCGGCTACAGCATTTTATACTAGGCAATCGGATTATGACTATTTGATACTATTGAGCTAAGTTTTGCTTAAGTTCAGAAAGTGCTACACCCACTTCTTTAAGACCTTTTTCGAGCAGTTTCTCAAGGTCAAGTAGTATTATTAGGTTTTCATCGTGTTTCGCTATGCCATTTATAAATTCTAAAGCACTTGTTTTCGTAATTTTAGGAGGAGGCTCTATATTTTTTGTTGAAATTCTAGTTACGCCTAGAACTGAATCTACAATAACGCCTACGTTTACGTCCTTAGCATCCAGAATAATTATTCTTAAGTCGCTCCCAACACTACCCGAATCCATTTCGAATACCTTACGTAGGTCTATTATAGTTGTGATTTGCCCTCTCAAATTTATTACACCACATATATATGATGGTGTATTTGGAATTCTCGTATATTCCCGCATTTTTATTATTTCCCTTACTTGATGTACATCAACACCGAATATTTCATTTCCTAACCTAAAGATTACAGCCTGTAGTTCATCCGAATTCTTAGCTGATGTTATAGTTGTTGCAGCTGCCATGCTACGCCCCCTGGAGCCTACCTACCTGCTCCTGTGAGCCTCCTCAGTTCCCTAACAGCTGACTGCATGTCCTGAACCACATCAAGAAGCTGCTGGGCTGTTGAGTTAAGTTCTTGAATAGCTGCATTCTGCTCCTCCACCGCACTTGAGGCTTGTTCTGAAGCTGATGCTTGCTCTTCCGTAGCTGCAGCAATTTCCGATATCATAGCCATGACGTTCTTTGTTTTCTCTAGTTCCTCGGATATTAAGTTTGCCACGTTTTCTGACGAATTAGCGACTTTTTGTGATGCACCTGCAAGTCTATTTATCGTATTTAGTGCTTTCATAATGACCTCACCGCCAGTTTTCATTGTTTGCAAAGATTTCTCCATAGCTTCTGACGCCTTCTTCATCTGCTCCTGAATCCCCCTTACCATCTCGGCTATTTGTCCTGCTGACTTCCTTGTCTCTTCAGCTAATTTCCTTATTTCCTCAGCTACAACAGCAAAACCTCTGCCATGTTCGCCGGCACGTGCTGCCTCTATAGCCGCATTAAGTGCCAGCAAATTCGTTTGATCTGCAACACTAGTTATTGATTCAACAATTCTATCGACGTGCTTAACTCTTTCTGCTAACTCATTAAAGACCTTCCCTGTTTCTTTGATATTATACTCTAACTCATTAAGACTTTCAATACCTTTCTTACCTTCCTCGCCAGACTTCAACGCCTCCTCTGCTGCTCTTGCCGCCTCTTCCCCTGCATTCTTGCTTACATTAGCAACCTCCTCCATTGTTTTCGTGAGCTCATTAACTATCTTCGAAGCCTCAGAAGTCCTCATAGAAATATTCTGGGCTGTCTGAGCTATCTGCTGTATTGATGTAGATATTTCCTCTGATGATGCACTTATTTCTTCGATTGCTGAAGCTATGTTTTGCGCCACATTTTCTACAGTGTCTGCTGCCGACCTCAATTTATTAACGCTGTTCTGTATGTTAAGTCCTGCAGCACCAGCCTTACGCTCGCCAGATACCTTACCGCCTGCTCTAGCCTTAGACCTCTCCTCCCTAAGGACCTGCCGCAGCTCAGGGTCGGGTGAATTCATGACGACACCGTTTTCAATTTAAGGTCTTTATATTAAGGTTCAAGCTTCTCGGCGACCACAGATCCACATGGAGAATTAAAAAAAGACTCCGCAAGTCCTCTCTTTTTAAGCTGATTAACGTTAATGCATTATCTGCTATTAGTCGCTGACATTGTCAACATCTTAATGTAACACTCGTGCTTCTTACTTTAGGGATTCAAATGACGGATAAGAGCAGACGTAAAGGATCACTAAGAGAGTACATAGCTTCTACATTAGCCACCATGAAGACCGATATGTCAAGAATTGAGAATGTGATCTCTAACTTTGAAAGAAGAATAGATGCGATAATGAATAAAATAGACGATTTAGAACAAAGGGTCTCCTATTTAGAGAAACTACTTGGAGTTAATAGGATAAAAGAGAGGTGATTGACATGGGCGTCTCAATAGCTATCCACTCATATAGAGGTGGGACAGGTAAAAGTACAACTACAGCAAATTTAGCAGTAGTTCTTACTGCATTAGGTCTTAAGGTTGTAGCTGTTGACTTAGATATAACTTCTCCCGGTCTCCATGTTATATTTGGAATTTCTTCAGATATGATGAAGTTCACATTAAATGATTTCCTCTATAAAAAGTGTTATTTAAACGATATTCTATTGGATATTACATCGCACCTAGGTCTTTCTAAAGGAAAGCTATTCTTCATAGGTTCTAGTATGAAACCTGAAGAAATAGCCAAGCTTTTAAAGGAGGGCTATAATGAGTACTTATTCAAGGAAGTTAGTGATGAATTAATTAAGAGCTATGGTGTTGACATAGTCTTATTTGATACCCACCCAGGACTCACTGAGGACACTATAATATCTGTTCTGTCAAGTGAGCTGAGCCTCTTATTAATGCGTATGGATAAACAGGACATTACTGGAACTTATATCACAGCACAAATCCTAAGAAAATTCAGAAAAGTCAGCTATGTTGTCTTAAATATGGTTCCACCTAAACTCGCTTCAGCGCCAGAACTAGCTAATGAAGTATCAAAACTAGTTAAAGCACCAGTTGTTGCAGTTATACCCTTCTATGAGGAAGTACTTTCTCATAGAAGCCGTGGTGTCTTCGTTCTTAAGCATCCCAGACACCCATTTACATCCAGAATAGTGAAGCTAGCAGAAACAGTTATTTCACTTACTAGGAGGTGAAGTAGCTTATGGGTATACGGACTTATAGAAGGAAATTAAGAGTACTAATAGCTGATGACTCTATATTTACAAGAAAACTACTTCAAAAAATACTAGAGTCTACTAGTAAATTTGAGGTTACCGAGGAGGTTTCAGATGGCTGTAGTGCTGTTTTAAGTTATGATGAGATAAGACCTGACATAGTTATAATGGACATAAATATGCCCGTCATGGACGGCCTCACAGCAGCGAAAAAAATTCTAAGCAAGAACCCTAGTGCTGTAATAGTTATAGTAAGTGCTTCCGGGAGCCAGGAATTAGTTATTAAAGAAGCAAGAAAAATAGGTGTAAAAGCCGTAATCTCAAAGCCATTCAATCCTAAAGATATCATCAATATATTAGAAAGCCTTCTCAAAGGTGATTCTCATGAGGAATTATAATGCAGAATCAAAATATCTAGTAAAAAAGAAAATAAGAGTACTAATAGCAGACGACTCTGCGCTTATGAGAAAACTTATAAAAAATGTCCTATCTAAGGATCCTCAAATCGAGGTTGTGGGCTTTGCTAGAGACGGTCTTGAAGCTATAAAGAGAGTTATTGAGTTCGCACCAGACGTTCTGGTGCTAGATATTGAAATGCCTAAAATGAATGGACTGGAAGTATTAAAGAGGATTACTAGATTAAAACCTACACCAACAATAATTTTTAGTGCCTTAACAAAAGAAGATACCCAGCTCACCATACAGGCCTTAAATCTAGGAGCAATAGATGTTGTTTCAAAACCTGGAGGACCCATATCATTAGATATTAGTGAAGTTGCGGAAGAACTTATTAAGAAAGTAAAATTAGCCGCCAGCATAGGTATTGTGGGAATCAAGAAGTTAAGAAATATTTCAAAACCAATATTACAAGCTAAGGCAACTAAATATAAGAAACCAAAACCTACTAAATTAGAACTTAAGATTTCAGAGTCACCCATAATTGCAGTAGCAATAGCTTCTTCAACAGGAGGTCCTAGCGCTCTCGCAACAGTACTCTCGAAATTTTCATCTGACATACCTGCCGTGATTCTCATAGTTCAGCACATGCCTCCGTACTTTACTAAGCGTCTAGCAGAACATCTCAATTCGATCTCAAACATAGAAGTAAAGGAGGCAGCCAACAATGACGTTTTGAAGAATGGTACTGCATATATAGCACCTGGGAACTATCACATGATAGTTAAGAAAGAATTCAACGATTCTATTAAAGTAGAAATATTTAATGGACCTAAGATAAATAATGTCAGACCATCGGCAGATCCTCTGTTTGAGTCAGTTGCAAAAGTCTTTGGACGTAATAGTATTGCTGTAGTTTTAACAGGAATAGGTAATGACGGAGCCGAAGGAGTTAAGTCAATTAAAAGTGTGGGAGGCTACGTCATAGCTCAAGATGAGGAAACTTCAGTTGTTTTCGGAATGCCCAAAGCAGCAATAGAAACTGGATGCGTTGATACCGTGCTACCGCTTCATAAAATTGGGGAGGAAGTAGAAAAGATTGTAAGATTACGTTACCTTTCTTTAAAAGCTCAGCTCAGAAGAAGGGTGATTATTGATGAGTACTGATATGTCGGAATATAAGGAACTATTCATAAGTGAAGTGCGCGAATATCTGAATAAGTTAAACGAGCTTTTAATAAGTCTTGAAAAAGATAAAATGAACAATACCATTATAACTGAAATATTCAGATTAGTGCACTCAATTAAGGGCTCATCAGGTATAATGGGGTTAAGCGAGCTGTCAGCTCTTGCGCATTCTATGGAGGATGTTTTATCAGCAATTAAGGAGGGTAAATTAAAGGTTACTTCTAATGTAATAGATCTTCTCTTAGAAGGCGTAGATACTATTGAAAGTATAATTAATGCATACGAAGAGAATAAGTCATATCCGCAACCTGCCAAACTCATTAACGCTTTAAAGAAAATTATTAAGTCTGGACAGGTCGAAACCCAGAACCTTAATAGTAATTTCAAGGAGACTACCCAAGAAAAAATTTTCTTGCTTGAAGTTGAAGTATCAAAAGACTGCACCTCACCTAAACTTAGGGTATTTGCAGTCTTAAAAGAAGTTGAGGAGAGAGGTATTTTAATTCGTGTTGATCCGGATCCAGCGGAAATGCCTAAGGATGTCAGAGACGTAAGAATATACTTCATGTCCTCTGAGGAAGTTATTACTGAACTTAATGAAGCTATTAAGAAGATGCCTGAAATTTATAAATATACCATAAATGAAGTAAGCCCTGAAGATATAGGTATAGACCCCAAAGAATTAGAACTATTAAAGTCAGCTAAGCCATCAGATGAAGAAGTTGCAAATTTAGTTAAGAAGATTGAGGAATTTATAGAAAGTGAAGAGAGCGCCACTCTTGAGGTGGATAGTGATAAAGACTATGTTCATAAAAGAATAGAAGAAATAAAAGTTAAGGTGAAGAGTCTTGATAAATTATTTGATTTAGTTGGCGAAATGATTTTAGTAAAGTCAAGGTTAGCACGGATAGCTAAAGATCTGAATAAGCCTGAGTTAACAAATATCATCTCCTCATTTGAATTAATAGCAAATATGCTTCAAGAAGAAGTTATGAACATGAGGTTGGTTCCTATAGGTCAGGTGTTTAATTTATTACCACGCCTCGTACGTGATCTAGCCAAAGAACTAGGTAAAGAAGTGGACCTAATCATTGAGGGCAGTGATATAGCTCTTGATAGGAAAATCCTGGAAGAAATAGTTGACCCATTAATGCATATAGTTAGAAATGCAGTTGATCATGGAATTGAAAGTCCGCAGGAGCGTATTTCCAAGGGAAAGCCCGCTGTTGGAACTATTAGGGTATCTGCTAGACGTGAGGGCAATTACGTAATTATAGAGGTGGAAGATGATGGTAAAGGAATAAACCCTGAATTAGTGAAGAAGATTGCTGTAGAGAGAGGTCTGATTAGCCTAGCTGCAGCTGAAAAAATGTCTGATAAAGAAGCACTTATGTTAATAACGCTTCCCGGATTCACTACAAGGAATCAGTCAAGCCAAGTATCAGGTAGGGGCATAGGCATGAACGTAGTTAAAGAAAAATTAGAATCTATTGGAGGAATACTTGAAATAAGCTCTAAGGCAGGTGCTGGAACAAAAATTACTATGAAACTACCGCCCTCACTAGCAGTAATTAATGCAGCAATCGTCAGAGTTGGTAATGAAAGATTTGCTATTCCTGTAGCATCAATAGAACGTATATTGAATTTGAAAAAAGAAGTAATCAGGAGTATTACAGGTAGAGAGGTTATCTATTCAAACACAAAAGAGATTATACCGCTATGTAGGCTGTCAAAAATCTTTAATATTAATGATTCTAATGAGAGACAAGCCATCATAATCAAGGCAGAAGGCGGTAAGTACGCCGTAGCAGTTGATTATGTTGAAGAACTAAATGACATTGTTGTTAAGCCCCTAGGAAGACTTGTGAAAAATACTAAAGGTATTGCTGGGGCTACCATATTAGGTGATGGTAAAATTTGCCTTATTTTAGA
>JAGGUC010000126.1 GCA_021158735.1 Desulfurococcales archaeon
CCTCTCCTATCTGCTGGTGTGACCATCTCTTTAACGTCTCTAATGTTAAATTCAGAAATGAGTTCCCTGCTGGATATGATCTCTAATAACTCACTGTTTAATTGATTTATTTGATTCTCTAGTACTTCAATATATTTTCTAGCTTCTGCTAGTTCCGCCATTAAGGCATCAAGAGATACCGCCACTTCCTGACCTGATTGCTCACTCAAAGTACCATCCTCTCAGACTTTCCAGCTGCTTTATGAATTTTGACTTGGACTCCTCCGGTTTTATCTTCCTGACTTTAAGTATTCTTATATGTGACCTCTTGAGTTTATGTCTGCTACCCAGCTCCGACAGAACTTTTTCTACTGCGTGCTCCTTAGTTAGCGCCCTCACGTCTATTCTGAAGACTTGCCACTCCCTCAGCTTGTTAGGGCTGAATAACGCTATTCCCTCTACTCTGAATACTTTTACTTCGCTCACGCCTCAACCACCTACCCAATATTTAGTGCTTTTGTAATTCTTAATATTTCAGGACCCGTAGTCTTATCTCCTACTAGGGCCCCGTAATTATTCGCTACTAGCCCAGTCTTAATAAATGCTACGCCGAAATTTACTGTGCCAACGTCTAACGGTACACCAAAGAAATTTGCTAAATTACGTAGTTCTTCATCCCCTACATCAGGATGGATAACTCCTCCCCTATCAGTCACAACGGCTACGGATCCTACTGTTGGGATCTCAGCTACTGGAGCCTGTATGTACTTTCCAACTCCCAATAACTCAGAGAGTCTATGAACATCACTCTTATCTAGTTCAGGGTGGAAAACTGCTGCCTTACTATTAGCTAACACTATATTACCTAGGGCCGTAAATGTTATGTGAACTACATGGACGTTTAGACCCAGGTTCAGGAGGTACTCCACCTCCTCGTCCCTAGCTATCCTGGGCACTAGTAAAACCCTATCGTTACCTGCTACCAGGATCCCTAATAAGAAGGTGCCTGCCACCCTAGCCTCTACTACATCGACATTAAGAGTATCACTTATTTTTCTCTTAGTACCTGAGTCAGTACCTTGTGGGACTAATGCCACCTTATTGTTAGCGAAAACATACACCCCTATGTTCGGGTTGCCAAAGATCCTCAGCTTATCTAAAGGCATTTAGAGCACCGCACAGGACGCTACTGCCCGCTGGATGGCGCGAAGGGAATTGCTAGTGCAACCTTAACTACCTTACCCTCATTATCAAGCTGGATGACCCTAACCGCCACTCTGCGGGGTGGTTTATCGTAAGCCCTGGAAAATATGTATTCGTTCACTGACTCATCAATGACGATCTGTTCGGCCTTTACATGCCTCCTGATAAACTCCCTTATTGTCTTGAGGGCTCTCGGCGCCCTCCTTCTTCTCCCCGACCAGTAAAGGCGTGACAAGTTGATCATGTATATTTTTTCAGACACTACACTCACCCACGCTTAATTAGATATTACCTAACTTCGACCTCCTCCAGTGCCTTAACTTAGGCCTGAAGGGCACCTTCCTTAATGTCTTAATAACTACCCACACCGGTATGGCTGAATTCGATTTCAACGCGCTAGCTAACCTTAATTTCCTTGCTACATGCTTATTTCTCGTCAGTTCTCACCACCTCTTACCACGTATTCTTATTTTTACATCACGCCTACTTCTTGAATCTATAGCAGCTAATATTTGTTTCAGTACTTCATCAGTTATCCTCTCCTTGATCTGGCCAGCGAGAGCGAGGCTTATCAGGTACTCCTCAACAGTCTTAGCTAGCTCCGGCCTTACTAACCTTACATTAGCTAGTCTCTCACGAGCTTCCGGAGTTAGTATTCTCCTTAAAATAGCTTGCTTTTGAGCTTCACGAGCTAGCTCTTCTTCCTTTTTCTTCGCCTCCCGAGCCTTCCTCATCAGCTCTTCTAGTTGCCTGCGCTTTATCTCCTCAAGCTCCTCATCGTAGTACTCATTGCTCACTTCCCCTTACCTCCACTACCATATTTCTCTAACTCCGGAATAACCTTAACTACCTCCTTGAACACTTCATTTGCTAATTTATCAAGGAGTGATCTGCCCCTAGGCGATAATGTCCTACCTCTGTTGCCAGCCTTAGTAACTAGTCCTGCTCTCTCCAATTGCTGAAGTATCTTCCTTATGTGGGAACCTCCGGCTTTTCTGAAGTGAGGCGGTGCTGAACCGCGGTTCTGGAGACCCCCGTATATTGTGCGGAAGGTCCCTAAACCTATTGGTTCCGGACTCACGTAGAGTTTCCTGAGAATGCTTGCAGCTCTATAGTACCACCAGTCAGGGCTGTCCGGGATCCTCTCCTTGTGAGAACCTGTTTTCGCAAATAATGCCCACTCAGGAGGCTTTACCTGCGGTACATTTTCTTTTAAATACTTGGCCAGCACCTCTATGAATGTGTCAGGCGGTACTTCCTTTACTGTGACCATCGCCAACCCTCCTACTACTCCGAAAATCTGTTTAAAGGTTTTATTAACCTTACTTCTTACTACTTAGGTTAAATATAGTGCTCTAATTAGCAGGCTTGCCTAAGCGGTTATTACGGTAGCAGTTAATTAGTACTTTTAGAAGTAAAACATAGGTCGGTAACATGCGAGTAAAGATAATAGCGTCACTGGGACCATCAACACTCAGTGAAGACATTATACGTAAGTTAGCTGAGGAGGGAGTATCTGGATTCAGGATAAATTTCGCGCACGGAGATATAGGTCAGTGGAAGTTCTTTGTTGAGGCAGTCAGAAGAACTGAAGAGAAAGTTAAGAATTCGCTCACATTGATTGGCGACTTAGTGGGGTCATCAATAAGAACAGGGGTTATGGATAAGCCACTCACACTCAAAAAGGGCGAGTCAGCCTACATAGTTCTTAAGGACAAAGCATCCGCTGAAAACAAGGAGATCCCGCTACCTAGAAAGGAGATATACGAGTCTCTTGAACTAGGTGACATAATAGTTATGGATGACGGAAGGGTAAAGCTCAAGGTTGTTGATGTAGGGAGCAGTAACATTGAGGTATCAGCACTAACCGATGCAGTAATAAAATCAAGAAAGGGCTTTACAGTAATGAATAAGGAGTTCAATATACCACCAATTACTGACCAAGACCTAGAAAGTATTGATTTCGCAATTAAGGAGGGACTTGACTACGTAGGTCTAAGCTATGTTAGAAGAAGGAAAGATGTTGAGTTATTAAGAGATATTCTCAGAAGGAAGAACTCCGACATAGGTATAATTGCGAAAATAGAAACAAAGTCCGCAGTAAGAAATATTAAGAGCATAGCTGAGTCAGCTGACGCAGTTCTTGTCGCACGTGGCGATCTGGGAATGAACTTCGGTCTTGAAGAAGTCCCACATCTACAGAGGCTCATAGTGAGAAGTACATTAGAATCCAGTAAGCCCGTGATTGTTGCGACACAGCTACTCGAGTCACTCATAGAGAGACCAGTCCCTACAAGAGCTGAGGTGGTTGATGTAACCGTAGCCGTAAGTGAAGGTGTTGACGCTCTAATGCTTACTGGGGAGACAGCCGTCGGTAAGTACCCTACTGAGGCTATCAAGTGGCTAAAGAGAATAGTATCTGTAGCTGAGGAGCGTGCAGGAATCTATACCTACAGAAAGGTAATTAGTCTTAAGGCAAGGTACGCCAAGGGAGTTGCTGAACTCGCAGAAGACCTGAATGCTAAGTTAGTAATATACAGCATACGGGGTGTTACAGCAAGACTAATATCTCTTTTAAGACCCTCAGTCCCCTTCTTTGTTGGTTCACCCTCGATTAAGCAACTCCGCAAACTAAACATATTATGGGGTATTAAGCCACTTCAGGTTCCTGCTGAAAATTACGAGGAGGGCCTTGAAAAAACCTATGAAATACTGAGAATTAAGGGTGCAATAGAGGTGGGCGACCTCGTAGTACTTACCTATGGTCTGAGAAGGGAGGAACAAGTGATAAAGATCAGGAAAGTAACCGCCTAATACTTGAAACTTCCGTAAAATCCCGTAATTTTACAGAGACTTAATGGTGCGGCGGCCGGGATTTGAACCCGGGATTTCCGGCGTGGAAGGCCGGCGTCCTAGACCAGGCTAGACGACCGCCGCCAAGATTTCTTACGTCCTGGGGGTTTAAGCTTTTATTCAGGTTTACAACACGGGATGTGGGAGCTTCTATGAGTTGTCGAAGAGGGTTTAAATTCCTGGAACATACAGCTGATGTATATGTCGAGGTATTCGGTAGTTCCTTAGAGGAGGTTTTTGAGTTGGCAGCTAAGGCTATGTTCGAAGTTATGGTGAATACATCTAAAGTTAAGCCAGTTAATCACTTAGTTGTAGAGGGTAGTGGTGTTGACTTAGAAAATGCCCTGTATAGATGGCTTGAAGACCTACTTATAGAGTACTGTGCAAATAATATTGTTTTCAGTAAATTCAAGATAGAGTACGTGAAGATCGAGAACGGCGGTATAGTATTCAAGGGCCACGCTTGGGGGGAGGAATTCAAACCTGATGAGCATGACCCTAGAACAGAGGTAAAAGCCGTTACATACTCGCTAATGGAAGTGAAGAATTTGGGAAACTGCTGGACTGCGAAAGTAGTATTTGATATTTAAGTGCTAAGTGTACGTTACAAAACTAAACCAAGAAAGTTTAAGACCCCCTAACGAATTAATGTGTTTGGAGCCGCCGTAGCTCAGCCTGGGAGAGCACCCGGCTGAAGACCGGGGTGTCGCGGGTTCAAATCCCGCCGGCGGCACC
>JAGGUC010000109.1 GCA_021158735.1 Desulfurococcales archaeon
AGGTAGTACATAATTACTGTCCTTACATAATCTATTGGCGGTGACCAAGGCACGTCCGTTCCTCCACTCACTGTCACCTCGGTAGGTCCAGGCGCATAGGCCATGATGGGTAGGAGTGTTTGAAGCACGAGGGATACAGATCCAGCAGTGCCTATCTCAAATCGAAATGTACCTGACCTAATATTCTTAGGCTTAAAGACTACTGTTGTCGAACCTAGCTTGAGGCCTTCTACCTCGGCATTACACATGGTTGCTGCAGCGGTAATTGCTGTTATGTGTTGTCTCTTTAGTCCCGGCTGAGGCCTCTTAGCCCTTATGTTCGTTATTTTAATTGGCTCACCAAGTATTGCTGAGAGTGCTATGGAAGTACGCAGTATTTGACCACCGCCCTCACCGAATGAGCCATCAATAACTATCACTTATCGACACCTGTTACTTCCTTAAGCCTCTCAACACCTCCTATCTCATCAATGAACTTGACCACTGACCCAGGAACTAGGTCCTTCCATGAAGGATCGCCCAGCAACATGAGTTTCCTTATTTTCGTTGATGAAAACTTTACCCTATCGTATGCTGGAGGCACGAGTACCTCTATCCCTGCATCCTTGAATAACCTCAGCACTAAGGGGTTCCTAGCTACTCCATACTTGAATTTTGGTACGTACATTTGAACATAATACGGCCACACAGAGTTCATGAGTATGTCAGGAATCGGTATTATGTGGACCCTCTCAAGGTCGATGCCTGCCTCCTTGAGGGCTAATCTAATCATAATTACCCTCTCACCTGCTGTGAAGGGATTAACTATTGTATGTGACTCCTGCGCTGTTCCTATACCTATGATCAGCTCGTCAACTTTGCTTAGCGCCCACCTAATTACACTCACATGCCCTAAATGTATGGGCTGAAACCTGCCTGGAAATAATGCTCGCGTAACGTCTGACCACACCATGAGGTCTCACCTATCCCTAATTTATACTAGTTAAAGATAAAGAATCTACTTACTGTGTTTTCCTCAAATATATGATGTCACCGACACCCACGCCTAACGCCCTATTAGCTGCAGACAGGTATACTGCTACTTCAGCAAGTCTGAGGCTGCCCTCGTATACTGCTAGCTCACCGGGGTTAACCTCGGAGAAAGTCCTAGCTAGTTTCGCCCTAAGCCACCTACTACCAGATGGATTTGTGGATATCTCGATGATGTCGCCTAGCCTAAGTTTCAGGGTTTTCATTAAGGTTCTGATATCCGTAGATAAGATGATATTTCCAAAGCTATCTACGTGGAATACAGCAATAGCTACAGTACCTTCCGAGATTAACTTCGGTTTCTTAGGAGGTACATCCACGCTGACTAACTCCTCTGCGCTTACCTTACTTCCCAGTGATTCGGGTGTTACGCCCAGACTTAAGAGCGCGGCTGTAGGAGCGAATATATCTCTTCCATGGAAGGTCCACGAAATTTCAGGTAATCCTGCTGTACGCGGATTTATTTCGTATGCATCTACTAGGCCGTCATCAGTAGCTGCAGGAAGTAACACGCCATTATCTGGTCCTACGAATAAGTAGTTCCTACTCCGTACTATGAGCGGCTTCCTCGCTGACCCCACTCCAGGATCTACAACAACATTAAAGATGGATTTCTTTGGGAAGTACCTGTATGTTGATTTAAGCACATAAGCAGCGACCTCTATTCCATACTTCGGTATGTCATGGGTTAGGTCAATTATTCTGATGTTCGGATTTATGTTAGCTATTACACCCTTCATCATGCCTACGTAAGGGTCGCTCAGCTCGAAGTCTGTGAGAAGAACTATTACAGGCTTCATTTCCACCGCCCTAACAGCATCTCTAGGTATGATTTAACTATTATTTCCTTTCCCTTGAGGGACAACTTTGCTAGTATGTCATTGAGACTGCTCGTGAAGTAATCTTTACTTGGCGGGTTCATTATCTCTACCTCAATGAACTTGCCTAGTCCCTTGACGGTGTCTACACATATTCTCACGTCCTTACTTAAGATATATACCTCCCTTTCTTTCTCTACCTTAATTACCCTGAAGCCCAGCTTGCTGAAGATAGCTACGGTTTTTTCCGGGTCATTCACGCTTACAGTTATTTCTTCTCTCACCTTAACATCTGGGTACATTCTCCTGCCCTTAAACGTCAATTCCCCGGTTACTTCTCCTGCTTCGGACATTACTTTCCTGACCCTAACTACAGTATCTTCCGGTACGTTACCGCATGACCGCATATCTATGTAGTAGTCCACCTCATATCTCCTCCCTATGAGCCTACCGCCGACTCCAGTTATTTTCTCTTTCACGGACTCGACGTCATCGATAGGTACCTTAACTTCATACTCTAATGCCATCGCCATCACCAGAAGTACTTTATCCTGAAGTCCCTGAACTCTCCCTTATACCTCTGCCATTCAACATCTACCTTCTCCACTCGTGCTAGCGGTGGGCCTCTGTGAGTCCACTTGATGATTTCCTCCACCTTATCCTCAGGGCCTTCAATAACGGCTTCTACGCTTCCGTCAGGCATGTTTCTTACCCATCCAGTAACTCCTAGTTTGTTAGCTACTTGCTTCATTGTTGACCTAAAGAACACTCCCTGAACTAGCCCGTATATCCTCAGGTGTGCTCTAACCATTTTCTTCTGCTCCTTACTCACTCACCTCACCCAACCTTTAAGTGTTAGATAAGTGTTTTAGCTTTAATTTATAGTGAGGTATAATTAACTCATTTTAAGGCTCGCTTTACTTACGTTCTTGAACGGTGCTTTGGTTTGGTTGAATATGAGGGTATTAGAAATATCCGAGAGTACTTAAGGTCTAGGATACATAGCTCAATTAACGGATGGGTTAAGGAGACGGCAGCTAAGTTTGGGTATAGGGACTACATGATTGCTAGGTACCTTGAGATTCTTGGGTCAAGGAGTGAGGTTATCGAGTTACTTAATGCTTTCGAAAAGTCCCTTAAGCCATCTATTAGGTGTAATACTCTTAAGGTGAGTGACTGCCGTATCCTGCATGATAGATTAAGTAATCTCGAGTACTTACTTGAGCCTATTGAGTGGGAGCCCACCTCATTCATTATAGAAATAATCGGTAGCCCGCCTCCTGGCGCTACGCATGAATTTCTTCTCGGCATGTACTATCTCTACAGGGGAACGGCTTCACTGATTCCACCTCTTATTCTAAAGCCTGACTTACATGATATAGTCTTAGATATGGCTGCCGCACCCGGAGGTAAGACCACGCATTTAGCGCAGATCATGTGTAATGAGGGACTCATTGTTGCTGTTGATGTTAGCAAGGCTAGGATGAGGGCTCTTAGAAGTAACTTAGAGAGGCTTGGGGTCAGAAATGTGCTTACACTTCGAGTAGATGGTGTGAAAATTCCTGAAATATTTGGCGAGTGCTTTAATAAAGTATTACTTGATGCCCCCTGCACTGCCGAGGGTTTAATACAGGTAGATAAGTCTAGGAAGACGCGGACATCTTTGAGTGACTTACTGACTGCGAGAGAGAAACAAGTCAAGCTCTTGTTAGCTGCCCTAGACTCTGTCAAAAGTGGCGGAGTTGTTCTCTATACTACCTGCTCTATAGCTCCGGAAGAGAATGAACTCGTAATTTCTGAGGTATTAAGCCGCCGTAATAATGTAAGGGTTGAGCAGCTTTCTGAACCTGTGAATTTTAGAGAGGGAATTACTGAGTACTTTGGAATTAGGCTTTTTGACGAGGTGAGGTTCTGCGGTAGACTCTACCCACACATACACGGTATGGAGGGGTTCTTTCTATGTCTTCTGAGAAAATACTGAGAGGATTTGCTGGGGGAATACTTTGTGTTTTAGGTGACCGTAAAGTACTCAAATTCATTGAGAACCTCTTCGGCCGGGATGCTAGAGCTATTGTTGAGAAGTTAGGAAATCCCCTCATATGTAGTGGTGAATTCACTCAATTATACTTGGTAAGTGACCTACTAGCTTCTGCAGCTGCTGTGTTATTTAGGAAAAATTACGTGCCTTACTCTGCAGGTCTTTATGCAGGCAGGCTGAGAAAGAGACCACCGAGATTCATTCCGTCAGCAAATCTCCTTCAACTAATATATGATGCTCTAGGCCCGAGAAGGGCTATTGAAGTAAGTGAAGAAGGAATTAAACCATTCCTCTACGGCAATGACATACTCAAGAAATCTGTACTTAAATGTTATGAGCCAGTGAGTAGGAGTGAAGTAGTAGGAATTATCGGCAGTGACGGCTACGTCTATGGAGTAGGGCTAAGTAATCTACAGTCGTGCAAAGAACT
>JAGGUC010000129.1 GCA_021158735.1 Desulfurococcales archaeon
ATAGTCGAAGCAATTCTGCAGAATCCCTCTAATGGTAAGAGTTTAGGTACTGAATTAATAGTTGACACAGGTTTTCAAGGCGGTGTTCTAATACCCCTCCGCACGTACTTAAGCTTGGGCCTCAATCTTCACGAAGAACCTAAGGTCATAGCTAAAAGTGCGGTAGGGGGTGAAGTCGAGCTTAGAGTTTCGAGAGTAATGGTTAAGATAGGGAACACTAACGTATCGTGTAGAGCATATACAGCATTAAATGTTAGGAAATCCTTGTTAGGAAGGGAAGTACTCAAAGAATTAGGGTTCCTCTATAATCCGCCGGAGACCCTGAAAGCAGGGCTGTGATTAATCACTCACTAGCTGAGAAAATACTTATGATTCTAACTCAACGGTTATTCCTATAGTGGAAGCTTCTAGAAAATTGATGTGGGTAGGCGTCGCTGATCAGTGATGACGGGACCTTAGCTGAATCCCATTCCTCACATAATTATGAAGAGCGCTATAGCTAGTATGAACAGCACTAACCAAGTACCTATTGATGTCCTAAATATCTTTGAGCCATCTAGAGGAGGGAATGGAAGTAAGTTAAAGAATGCAAGCCATGCATTAACGCTCCCAACAAACTTTATGTAGAAGTTCAGAGGTACACCTACGAAATTCCCTGCTATCAGTGACGCAATAGCTACTGCTATATTGGCCAGCGGGCCTGCAGCAGCTATCTTATACTCACGCCTGACGTAAGCAAGGTCATAGACTCCGTAAGAGGCAATAACTACGGCTCCGGGCGCTGCAATCACGAATGGATTGCCGAATACTTTAGCCGTAATTAAGGATATTATAAGGGCCGCTGCCAGACCCGTATACCATGCCTTATACCTCGCAACCATTCCGTACTTAATAGCTATGTACCGGTGGGCGAGTTCATGAAATACGAAACCAGTTCCAACAGCAACTAATGACGCAGTAAATCCGGTTAAGCTCCCTCTGAGGATGTAGCCCGCGCCGAACGCAACGCTCAGTACGAGCCAGGAGAGAACTAGGTCAGCAGCCTCAGCCCGTCTTGAGACGAGCCCGCGGCTCAGGTATGTCCTCCTCCAAGTCATGTTTGAGTACACCACCTCAGTACCTTAAGTACTTAAACTACCTTAATATCTCTTCTTAGAAGTACATCTTGGTGAGTTAATTGAGTTGCTTTACTACTCGAAGACTTCTCAGTCAGTGGGTTAAGTCTCCTGAATTTAGAGGGACTGACTTACTCATAGCATCAGCCTGCCTGCCCGCCGTAAATAAGCAATTATTCGATGAGCTATCCAATGGTAGGGTAACACTGCTCGCATGCCCCGAGGAAGAGGGAGGCCTGCACTACGGGAAGATAGCAACCATCATAAGATCTGCGAGGCCACGCTCAGTAACGGTGGTTACGGTCGACGGTAGCCCGCACTGCTTTATGCTGCACGCCAGCCTAAATACTGCCGAGTACATACTGGGTACTGAGCTAAGTAAGCGTCACTACGTAGTAGTTGACGGGAAGGAGTTAGTAGAAGTATCTGACAATGCCGTGAGATTAGCCAGGTACTTGTCACTAGTTGATAGAGTCCTCGGCGAACACCCTGAGATCCTCAATGAATTAAGCAGGCACAGTCTAGAGTACAAACTACTAAAACGGAAGTCAAGTACTTAAGTAGTAAAGTACTCAGTGCTTCAGCCGCCTTCCTTCACATGGTAACTGCTTAAAGTATATTGAAGTAGATATTGAAGCTTCTGATTATAAACCAATTACTAAACTACTCTGTGGGTGCGGGCATGGTCGGTAAGCTACCTCCATCGATGCTGACTAAGTACATATTCAGCAGGGTAGGGGTAAGGGACCCAGCCGTAATCGTCGGTCCTTCACTGGGTGAGGACTCAGCCGTAATTGACTTAGGTGATGGGAGAGTCCTAGTCGCTCACGTAGACCCGATAACCGGCGCTGTAGAATTTCTCGGGTGGCTGGCAGTGCACATAGCCAGCAACGACGTCGCAGTAACTGGTGTTAGGCCTCGGTGGCTCCTCACAGTCCTCTACCTGCCTGAGGGTTCTGGAACGGACTTAGTGAATTTCCTGACAGCACAGGTAGATTCAGCAGCTAAGGAAGTAGGTGCTATGGTGGTGGGTGGGCACTCAGAATTTACTCCAGGGTTAGACAGGCCGCTCATCTCCATGACAGCAATCGGAATTACCGAGAAAGATAAGTTTGTAAGAACAGGCGGTGCCTGCACAGGTGACGCAGTATTAATGACTAAAGTAGTTGCTGTGGAGGGGACAGCCATACTCTCGACCGACTTCAAGGATGTACTAGTCAGTAAAGGGGTGCCTGAGGAGGTTCTCGAGCGTGGCAGAGAATTCATTAAGTCCGTCAGCGTGGTTAAGGAGGCGCTTACACTAGCTGAGGCGGGTTTAGCGACATCAATGCACGACCCTACGGAAGGTGGTTTGATGGGTGGTTTGACAGAGATCGCTTATGCTTCGAAGAAGACCATAGAGGTCTGGGAGGATAGCGTGCCTGTAGCTGAGGAGACGAGAATTATATGTGAATCACTGGGTATCGACATACTTAAGCTGATCAGCTCGGGTGTTTTAGTTGCTACAGTTCCATGGGACAAGGCTGATGAGGCCCTGAGGTTGCTTCAATCTAAGGGAATTAAAGCTTCGATCATAGGTAAGGTACGTGACTTTATCGGCGACCTTGTAGTACTTCGCAGAAGAAACGGAAGTACCGAAAAATTCAGTGACGTACTTGTTGAGGACGAGTTAGTCAGGATGTGGAATGAGTATAAGACTTAACAACTGGGGTGCCTAACGTGAGTAGCAAGTACATGTTGTTCGCTCGCTGCATACCTAGTGGGGAGTGTCTTAAGTGCCCGTTTAAGGGGAAGTCAGTAACCTACGGTCCCTTCAAGTCACGGAGACGCGGTATGTCAGTAGGGATCAATCTCTATCCCGGTGAGAAGGTATGTAGCTTTAACTGCGTTTACTGTTTTAGGGGAAGCACTGCAGTAAAAACTCTGGAGCCTACTGTAGATACTTACAGAATAAGTGCTGAAGTACTTCGGAAGGCTCTTGAGGAGGCTCTCAGGAATGTTGGCGAGCTTGACGCAGTAGACTTCTCAGGTAGTGGTGAGCCAACACTTCACCCTAAGTTCAGTGAATTTATTGACGTGGTCAGGGACTTCACTAAAGAATTAAATTTAGATGTCAGCGTAGGTGTATTCACTAACTCAACAACACTTAACAGGGAGGACGTGATTAGAGCTTTAAGGAAGCTGGACTACGTTGAGGCTAAGCTCGATACCGTGATTGAGTGGAAGTTTAAGGTGATTAACAGGCCCTATAAAACATTGAGAGTAAGTAATACTGTTAATAATTTAGTACGCTTCAGAAAAGCATTTAGTGGTTCACTAGCTGTTCAGGTAATGCTACTTAAGTACCTTAGGGTAAGTAACTATACTGTACATGATGCTGAACTGCTTGCTAACGCACTACTTAAGATTAAGCCTGATGTCGTTCATATCTACACAGTCTACAGACTACCTAGGTTAAGCAGTGTGTTTAGGGCTGACGAGGAAAGCATGACCAAGTATGCAAGGGTACTAGAGGAGAAGGGCTTAAATGTTGAGGTGTTCACCCACTAACCCATATCAGCAGGCACCGAGGTGCCTTCTATGGGCGTAGGCGTTAACGTATTAGAGCCTGTCCCTAAGGAAAAGAGGATCTACAGAGGTGTCGACGTATTTTTGATTTGGGCTGGAGGAAACACATGCTTAGCAACAATATTTACTGGCGGGCTAATAGCCCCTGAACTAGGAATACTTAATTCAGTACTAGTAATACTCCTTGCTGCTACAGTAGGCGGTCTCCTCCTGGGATTAGTAGCTGTCATAGGTGCTAGGAAGGGCCTCCCTACTATGGTGCTGACGCGTAGGGTAGTAGGTACTAAGGCCTCTTATGTTGCATCAATCCTCAATGCGCTCCAGCTCGTTGGGTGGGCCTCAATACTGCTCTACGTTAGTGCGGAAGCCATAGCTATAGCATGCAGGAGCATAGGGCTAACTAGCATTTTAGCTGACCCAGTACTCTGGGTGATAGTTATAGGTGTTATTGAAGCTGCCTACACAGCTATAGGACCTGAAAAGTGGGTGTGGTGCCAGAGAGTAGCTGTCACAACCTTACTCATAGTTCTAGTATATGAGACATACGCACTCGTGAGCTACTGCTTAAGTACACCGACAGCACTAACTATGCCTAAGAGCGTGTCTGACAGTGCTTTGCTGTGGGGCTTCGACATGGTGCTAGCTACAGCTGTCTCATGGGCTCCACTAGTTGCTGACTACGCTAGGTTCTCAATTAATGAGGGAGGGGCTATGCTAGGTACTTGGTGGGGGTATGGAGTAACGAGCTACATACTGTACTCAATCGGTGCCCTAGCAGCAGTAGCTACTGGTGCCTACTTAGGTGACCCAACTCAAGTACTGCTTAAGCTAGGATTGAGTACCGCACTACTGTTCTTTGTGAGCGTCAGTGCAGTAACAACAAACCTACTGAACATATATTCAGCTGTAGTGTCAACCATGAACGTATTCCCGAGACTCAAGTACGTCCCCCTGGTGTGTCTTTACGGTGGCTTAACAACCGCACTAGCCGTGGTTCCCGTGCTGGTACTTAACTTTGAGTTCTTCCTAACCTACATAGGGGTAGTCTTCGTGCCCCTGACCACTACCTTAGTAATGCACTACCTAATGCCTCGCGGCAGAAAATCCCGCAATATAGGGCTGGTGAGCTGGGTAGTTGGTGCTGCAGTAGGACTGCTAACCTCAATAACCTATGGATATGCAGCAACAATAACTTCGCTTGCTGTAACAGCTACACTCTATGCTGTACTAGCGGCCGCTTTCAAGAAGTAACTAAGTAATACATGACCCCAGTACTGAACCCTTAATAACTCCCTTACTTACAGCTTCATTACACGCTCTTCTTAATTCAATAGCTCTTTCCTCTGGAATGTCATCGTACGTGAAGTCCCAAGTACCTAACTCAATACCTCCTGCATACTTTAACTTATTCTCCGCCTCTAAGAGGGGGTAGAACTCTACATGAAGATGGAAGTACTCGTAACTTCCCTTAACAGGTGCTTGATAAATAAACATTACATAAGGCATTGACTTATTGAATAGCGTGTTAAGCACGCCAGTCACTACCCTCAGTACATCAGCTAGTAGGTCCACCTCACTACTGCTTAACTCTGTAAGCAGACCAACATGCCGGAAAGGATATATGTGAACTTCGTACGGCCAGTTAGCGTAGAAGGGAAGAAATGCAGTAAAACTACTATTTCGGTAAATAATTCTTAAACCCTCTCTTAATTCCTCACGCAGTATTTTACAGAAGAGACACTCCCTACTCCTCATGTAGTAGGCTCTGGCGTTCTCAAGCTTAATCCTAACCTTAAGTGGTATGTGCGGTAGTGCGTAAACTTGATTATGCGGATGACTTAAACTA
>JAGGUC010000165.1 GCA_021158735.1 Desulfurococcales archaeon
CCTAACGATATTATTTGACGACGACGAGGTGGATGAGAATGAGTAAGCCTCCGTATGTAAAATTTGAAGTACCTCCCGAAATAGCTGAGAAGGGGTATGAGGCACTAAAGAAGGCTAGAGAAACAGGGGGTAAGATAAAGAAGGGAACTAATGAAACTACCAAAGCAGTGGAGAGGGGCCTGGCTAAGCTGGTACTAATAGCTGAGGATGTGGATCCGCCTGAGGTGGTCATGCATCTGCCTCTCCTCTGTGAGGAGAAGAAAGTACCATACATTTACGTACCGAGCAAGAAGAGGTTAGGGGAAGCAGCTGGCATAGAGGTTGCTGCTGCAAGTACTGCTATAGTAGAGCCTGGTGGTGCTAAGGAATTAATTGAGGAGTTGACAAGGGCATACCAGGAGTTAAAAGCTAAAGCTAGCGGATAACAATTTAAAAATCGATAACGTCATGGTCAGTCACATCAAATAGACTCTTTTTAGTAATTCCCACAAATGTAAAGCGGAAAAAGTATTGTTGCGTGAGTTGCTGAATCACCTTCGCACTGATATTTTTCTAGCTTCTCTCTCAGTTTCCCTAAGTATTACTATGTCACCTACCCTAACAGGACCTTTGATATTCCTAGTTATTATTCTTCCTTTATCCCTTCCCTCCAGCACTCTCACTCTAACTTGAGTAATTTCACCGGTGACACCTGTTCGTCCTACTATTTGTATTACTTCGGCCGGAAATCCGAATTCTTCTATAACATTCACCTGTGGCTGACTAACGTCGATTTGCTTTTTACTAGCCTCACTCATGTCCAGACCCAGGCAACAATATTTAATTTCCTAATAAGTTTTTGTTTAGAGTTCGCGTATTAAGATAAAGCTTTAAAGAGTTAACTTACTCTAGAAGAGGGGCGACGCAGGTATGCCTAAGGTGCATAGGTGTTCATTCTGTGGCGGGGAGATTCCGCCAGGGACAGGGATGATGTACGTTAAGAATGATGGAACAGTGCTTTGGTTTTGTTCAAGTAAGTGCTTTAAGTACTTTAAAATGGGCAGGGACCCGAAGAAGTTACCTTGGACCAAGATGTATCTAGGGAAGAGGGCTTAGTAATGGAGCAGAAAACCTTACTCATAGTAAAACCTGACGGGGTTAGGAGAAGGCTGGTAGGCGAGGTACTTAGGCGTATTGAGGCTAAAGGACTGCATATAGTGAAGTTAAAGATGCTGAGGCTGAGACGCGAGTGCGCTGAACGCCTGTACGACATACATAGGGGAAAGGAATTCTTTGAAGATTTAGTAAGTTTTATGACGTCAGGTCCTATTGTAGCAGCTATTGTCGAGGGTGATGACGCGGTTAATGTGGTGAGAAACCTAATAGGACCGACGGACGGTAGGAAGGCACCACCCGGTACGATAAGAGGTGACTATGCCCTTTCGATTAAGGAGAACATAGTGCATGCAGCTGATAGTGCTGAGAGAGCTGAGTATGAGATCTCGGTTGTATTTAGTGTAGAGTGCAGTATTGAGGACTAGGTAGTAGGTTTACTTAAGTTCATGCAGTTTACGACTTATCTGGCTAATCTTCTAAATTCCTGAGTTTTAGAAGTACGGATAGTCCAAATCCCCTTTCTCTACGTCGCTTGATTTTAATTACTTCTTTAATTAAAGGTATCATGTCAGGTGTAATGTATTTTCTAAACTTAGTTAGTATTTTCTCAAGGTCTTTCTCACTGGGATCCGTGTACAGGATATCACCTTCATTAAAATGTCTTCCAACCATTACATTGCCTCTTATTGATATAGCTACTTCCTCGCCCTTACATACCTCACTTAAGGGTTTACCCCTGCTTTGGATCTGCATGACCTCGCCAAGTCTGCGCCCGTCGCTACGCATTAACGGATATCCTGGCCTAATAATACCTGCTAGAACTTCAATGCCTACTATAGCTGGGTCACTTCTCCGGAACACACATCCTGGTAGAACCTTAATTTTACCTGGAAATACAGTTTTCTGCATTTCGTAGAGTAATTCCCTTTCTTTCTCCTTCTTAACCCACTCTTCATAAGTTTCAATGAGCCTGTAAATTATTGAGCCACTAAAGATCTTTATGTTCTCTTTTGCTGCTAGTTCTTCAGCATCAGGAAGTGGTTTTACATTGAAAAGTAAGATAACACCTAGGTATCTATCCTCACGGGCGACTATGGATGCTTCAATAACTTCTCTTTTAGTTAATGGACCAACATCAGCTAATCTAACCGGTACCTCCCTGGATTCCAAGGTTGTGATCAGTGCCTCTAGAGTACCTAAAGTATCAGCTTTCACCACAACTCCTCTAATGTCTTTCTTAAACCTAACCTGCGTTACCTCCTCTGTAACTTTGCGGACATAGGTGTCAACAGAGGTTCTTTCTGGAACGACATAAAGTGGGGCGCCGGGTATCGCTCCCTCCAGTCCAGGTGCTGTAATACGTACGCCAGCTGCAGCAACGACCTCATCAACAGTCATGAATGCTGATTCAGCAACTCTCATTTCTTCTAGAGGTTTGGGCATGAGAAGTGCTCTGACTTTGGTAACTATGGGTTTCTCAATACCTCCAACTACTATTGTGTCGCCCTTCTTAACGATGCCGTCATATATTACTGCGTCAATACATGTTCCTAGGCCATGAATTTCTTTGACTTCTAAAACAACACCTTTAGCAGGTCCTTCAGTAAACATTATCTTCTTGGTTAAGTATTTCTGAGTTATA
>JAGGUC010000108.1 GCA_021158735.1 Desulfurococcales archaeon
CAGGAGCTTCCTCAGAGCGTCCAGCTGCCGCGAACTGTAGACCAGCCAGGGCGAGGGATCCCCAACCAGAACCACCTTAGAACCCTTAAGCACCCGGTAAGCCAGGGCAGCCCTCAAGAACACCCCCACCTCCTTACTGACACCGTTCTTAAGCATGAATAGCGCGACAGGCCTGCCCTCACGCTTAAGCAGTGGTAGGGCTTCAATAGTTGCCGCTAGGCTATTGTGCGTGCTGTGAGCCACGACAGCCGTGGGTACGTTCCTCCGGCTCAACTCAGTAATTAATTGCTCCGTACCGCCAGTCAGTACAGCCACGACGTAAGCAACCACATCCTGCGGGAGCTCCCTAACCCCTGAAACATTATCGACCTTACCAACCACATCAGTAACTACACCATTAAACACTCTATGATACTTAAGGAGAACATCATTAATGGCCCTGTGGCCGTGGAGCTTAGAAGCAATAGGAACTAAAAGAAACCTCAACCTAGCACCATTAACACCATAGCTACCAGAACTAATTACATTAATGGTTAACTCAGCAAGTAAAAACGTGTGGAATTCAGTATTACTTCCTACAAGAGAATTAACATAAGAAGTAAATTACCGATGCCGAGTACTTAATTAAGAAAACCTATGAAGATTAGAATACCGCACATGTTTGATGAGTTGAGTAGAGCCGTATCCCCATCCTATCAAGACCTACAATAACCATAGGACTGGAAGAGGATCTTACTATCCTTAAATATGCATTACACAGTACTTCCCAATTACCTGGATTCTAACTATTCCCTTCGAAGCCCTTATAGGTAGGCAGGTACTGGGTGAGATTGCCTTAAAGTATGCTCTGAAAGAGAACAGGCTTGTACTAAGAGCTGACTCATAATATGCTTTCAGAGAATGTAGCCACGTACGTAGCTTGCTAACCAGGTCGTGAGCCCGTAAGTACGTACTTGCTTCCATACCTATACAGTTCACGCGTTCCTCCAGCTAGCTTAACACATCTTACTGCGTCACTTATGTGCTCTCTATGCGCCCTGAAGCCAGCTACGTACCTTATTCCTGCATTGAATAATGGTTCGGGGTACGTGCTTGCTGTAGCACCTACTAGTGCTATCTCAGCATTACCACGGCACATTCCGAGTACTTGGTCTATAGTGTCGTTAACCAGTGAGGCACCAGTAATAACTACCTTAGTAGCTCTGGGGAGCACTCTAGGAGCTGCAGTATCAGGTAGTGCGGCCTGCCTCCTGAGCGGGTTCCTCTCAAGTACGTAAACCTCCCTGACTTTCCCTGAAACACGGCGTACTAGAGGCCCTATGTACCCAACAAAAACAACTACATCATTACTGCTGAATTTCATGCAGTCGAGCAGGTCCTTACCTAGGGAGTCAGCTGGGACCTCAGTAATGGTTGCTGAAACAGCATTTAAGTAAGCTAAAGCAACAGCCTTAGCTAGGGGGTTAACCGACCTAATTAAGTCACACACGCTACCTAACGACACGTCAGCATACTCACTGACTTCCTGATGTATGTGAGTAAGATCCTCTAGTGGAGTGTAAGAAAAACCTATGAACTCCTCCCTCCCAGACCTAACCACAGCGTACGTATACCTCAACCCCACACACAAGTCAACCGTGGCGAACTCAAGACCCCTCCTACTAACCTCGTTAACCACGTATTCACATATCTCATCAAGCAACAACATCCACACCGAAGATACATTACAGAGCAGCCTTACATAGATTTCCTCTAATTTAACGTAGTCTATGTAATTAGGTGTGACCGGGATAGTACGTGCTGGCTGATTTATTTAATGAGCTCACCTAGCACAGAACTTTTAAGTTAAGGCTTTCATAGTTTTTTCGGGCTTTAATGTCGTTAATTGCGGCTTTAGACCCGCCTGAAGGTGTTGATGGGGTTGGCTGGTGTGTTAACTTAATTAGTTCGCTCGGCAACGTCCCTAAGGGGTTTAAGGTAGGTCTCCCTCTTGTTGTGAGGGAGGGTGTCAGGGGCCTTAAGGATGTAGTGAGTGTTATGAGTGCTGAGTTAGTGATCGCTGACTTGAAGCTGGCTGACATAGGGTATGTGATGTCCTTAGTAACTAAGGCGGTAGCTAGTGCTGGGGTAAACACCGTCATAGCCCACGCATTCGTAGGTACTGAAGGTGCCTTAAGCGAGCTCTCGCGGACCTGCAGTGAGTTAGGTATTAAGTTAGTTTTAGTAGCCTTCATGAGTCACCCCGGGGCAGGCAGGGTGATGAAGAAGGCCTTCAGCGACTTACTCAGCATAGTTAAGGAGGTAGGTGCTTGGGGTGCTGTCCTACCTGCTACAATGCCTGAGGTAGTTAGGGCTGGGAGGGAGTACTTGGGTTCCTCAGTCAAGATCATGGCACCCGGTGTCGGAGCTCAGGGCGCTGAGCCTGGCGACGCCCTCTGTGCTGGCGCTGACTACGAGATCGTGGGGAGGCTAATAACTAGGGCTGAGGATCCGCTGAAAGCAGCTGTAGAGGTAGTTAGGAAGCAGGGTGAGCGGGTGAGGGAATGCCGTGGTTTGTGAAGGAGTTCTATAGGGTAGGTATAATTAAGTTCGGTAAGTTCAGGCTTTCATCAGGTATGGAGAGCCCTTACTACATAGATTTGAGGAGGCTCTACAGCTTCCCTGACCTAGCCTGCAGGGTGATTAAGGAACTCATCAACGTTATTGACGTGGAGTATGACGCAGTAGTAGGTGTTGCTACAGCCGGGATACCTCTAGCAGCCTTCATAGCGTTCATTAAGAGGGTCCCTATGGGCTACGTAAGGGTAGAGCGCAAGGATCATGGACTAGAAAGTAAGATCGAGGGTGTCGTCGAGGGCAGGAAGGTGCTCGTAGTAGATGATGTAGCAACAACGGGCATGAGCCTGCTGTCAGCATCTAAGGCGCTTAGATCCATGGGTGCTGAAGTAGCTGCTGCAGCCGCGGTAGTGGACCGAGAGCAGGGCGCTGAGGAAACGCTTACCTCTGCTGGAATAAGGCTGTACTCACTGATTAAGATCACGGAGATGTTTAAGGTATTACTCGAGGAGGGACTGATCAGTAGGGAGGTATATGACGAAGTTATTGAGTACACTAAGAAGTTCAAAATACGGAGATTTTAAATACTCAGAAGTAGTGGTTTGGTTGGGCTTTTGGCTAGGACTCTGAGCACGGATGTACGGGA
>JAGGUC010000087.1 GCA_021158735.1 Desulfurococcales archaeon
CACTAAGAACTCGTACCCCATGTCAAGGTTCTTAAGAACTGCTCTAAGGAGCGGGATCCTAGGCACTGGGTGGCCTAGTAACTCCTTAAGGGTTACTGCAGTAGCCTTTAAGTGCTCTGGCAGGTCATTATTTACATTAATACCTATGCCGACCAGAACGTAGTGCACTCTATCAGCTTCAGCCCTCCCCTCAGACAGTATTCCACAGAGCTTCCTACCACCAATAATTACATCGTTCGGCCACTTCAGCTCAGCCTTAATGCCGTAGAGGTCGGCTACCGCCTTAGCAACAGCTACTCCAGCACACAGGCTGAGTAGTTGGAGATTCACTGCGGTAGGCGGCCTGAGCAGTACGGTCATCCACAGTCCTCCCTCCCCAGCGATCCACTTCCTTCCTAATCTACCCCGCCCGGAGGTCATTGACTCAGCAGTGACTACAGTACCTTCAGAAGCCCCTTCCCTCGCCAGTGCTTCGGCAACGTCTTGCGTTGAAGTGCATGAGCTGATGTAATGTATGCTGAACTTTACTCTAGTACCTAAGTCTTTAAGGTGGGCACTCGCCTCAGCCAGATCATCCGTGAGTAAGATCCTGTACCCTCTCCTGGGGTGTGACTCAATTACATACCCTACCTTCCTTAAGTAATCAATAGCCCTGTGGAGTGTGGGCTTAGAAGTGCCTAGTCTAGCAGCTAATTCGCTGCCAGTAACGTAGTCATTCGCCTTCAGTAACTCTCTCAACACTTTAGCTATTATCTCCAAGCCCTCAGCCCCTCAATAATTACTGAATACCTAGTATATAGTGCCTCAGAAACCTCTAAAGAATTAAGGATACTTAAGTATGTTGCAGCCCTAGCTAGTGCCATAGTAAGGAGGATTTTGCCTCTGACACCGCCGCACGTACTACCGACATTTACTCTGTAGACTTCATGCAGTCTGGTCATCGTGATAGTCGCTATATGCAGTAACTTAATAGCTAGTGTAATGCTTAGCGCGGTTTTTGGAAAGTACTTACCCAGATGCACTATTAGTTCACTAGTGCTTAACATGGACATTAATGTCGTGGCTAGTAGTGCTAATGAGGTGATGCGGCATGAATTAGCCAGGATTACCTGCGGGTTTACGGCACCCAACACTAACTGAATAACTAGTGCAGAGGAGGAGTAGAACAGAGTGAAAGGCGCTATCAACACGTAAGTACTTAGAACATCTCTCACACCCCTAACGATAGTTGCGGCAATAGTTAGTACTGCTAGGGAAATCACTAGCTGAGACATATCTGCCTGTAGCAGTGCAGCAGAACCTAAGCACGCAGCTACAACGAGTACAACGGGGTTTAAGTGGGTCTGCGAAGTGCCTGGCGTAATAGCTCTGGACGCTTCTCTAAGCCACCACGAAATCACTATTGCCTACCACCTCTAAGACACCGTTGCTGAGGACGTAAGCCCTGTTCAAGAACTTGATTAAGTCAATGTCATGTGTTGCCGCAATAACTGCTGAGCCACTGACGCAGAATCTGCGAACCAGCTTAATCAGTAATTCTCTAGATCCTGCGTCGAGACCTAATGAGGGCTCATCAAGAAGCAGTACCTTAGCTCCTGACACGTAGGCCAGAGCTAGCGACAGCCTCCTGGCCTCACCCACGCTTAGGGAGTACGGGCTCTGGCGGCTGAGATTACCTAGATAGAATAACTCAAGCACGTCATCAATATCTCCCCTAAACCCCCATATTTCAGCATAGAATGAAACTTCATCTCTCACAGTATCACGAGAGAACCAGTACACTGGTGTCTGAGGTATCATGAATACTGGTTTAGTGGTGTGGACATACCCGACAGCTGGCTTCAGTACTCCTGCCAGCAGCTTAATTAATGTTGTCTTACCGGCCCCATTCCTCCCAACAATGCCTACTGACTCACCCTCCCTCACTTCAAGATCGATTCCCTTAAGTATGTGGGAGCCACCACCATAGGTGAAGTATGCCTTGTGAACATCAACTATGACTTCACTACCTGTGGGTGCTTCCTTAAATTTCTCTGAGGTAGGTACGTGACTACCTCTACTACCCTTGAGCTCTAGAACGTAGTCTGCGTATTCTTTAACTAACCTCAGTCTGTGGTCAACAATGACGGCCGATGCACCACTGGAGGCGCAGTACTTCTTCAATAGCTTGAGTATACTTCCTAAACTCCAGGGATCTACGTGCGACGTAGGTTCATCAAGTAGCAATACCTTAGCACCTGAACCCAGCGCAGCTGCTAGAAGTAACCTATAGAGCTGGCCGTCAGACAGTTCATGGGTCCTCCTCGATGATGCAGTAACTAAGTCATTTACAATGCTGCGCACCTGCCCTAAGCGGGTGGTAGTAATAATTGATAATTCCTCACCGACAGTAGAACCAATAAAATACGCTGAAAGATCCTGAGGTACGTAAGCTACTAGCCCTCTCCTTACGGCATCAGGAGGGCTGTACCCGCACACGCTGACGTGTCCTGACGTCTTGAATGAACTATACAATCCAGGGATGATGCCTGCAATAACCTTAAGGAGTGTTGATTTACCACTTCCGGTAGATCCCGTGACTGCTACTACCTCACCTGACCTCACATGCAGATTCATGCAGTCTAAGATCTTCCTGCCTTCGACCTCGACCATGAGGTCCTCAATTTTAACGGCCTCAGTCAATGCTCACTCCCTTAGCCTTAAGTACCTTGGAAATCCCTTTAGCTACGGTGACCGCAATTAAGTGGTCCATGAGTAAGTCCTGAGGAATAAATATCAGCACGGATGCCGTCAGAAGAACTAAGAAGTCAGAACTCGTGCTAATTCCAAGCCACCCATCCGCAGTTGCGGACCAGGAGTACAGCTTCGTGCCAGGTACTGCGTAGTGAGAGAATACAAGAAAGCCAAGCACGTATATTGGCGTAGCTGAGACCAGTGAGGTCAGCAGTAAGGCAACCGCGTCATACCTACTAATTCTACTTAAGTCTACCTTCCTGTACCTTAGGTAGGCCCTGCTCAGTACTGACATGAGAGGTGCTGCTATTAAGAACCCAGCTAAGTAACCTCCCTTAAACCCTAAGGGCACAGCTAAACCCCCAGTAAAGCCTGAAGCTAAGGGTAGCCCTAGAGCAACTAGCAAGAGGTAGAGCCCCATGGAAGCTGCAGCGTACTTAGGCGGGAGTAAGAGCCCAGCAAGAATTACAGCCATGTTCTGCATAGTGTAGGGTATGGGGCCTACACTAAACTTAACCTGAGCCAGCACAGCTGTGAGTGCAGCTATTGAGGCCGTAAATACCAACCTAACTACCTCACCCCTCATACAGTTCCCGAAACAGTTTCAGAAAACTTCATTTAAATATTAAGTTAATTAAACATAGGGCACTGAAACAGTTTCAAGGGTTAAAGGCGTTATCAGGTAGTTTACTGTAAGCACATATTCTATAGATATCTTCCATTATTACATGTAAAAATTATAGGTAATAGAAAAGATCATGCAAGCCTACATTAATTACACAAGAATTTTTAGACCCGCTTAAGCTGACACCCATAAAATTTTAAGAGCAATTGATATTAGGTGAACCACGTAAAGTTAGCAACAGGGGATAACCGTGTACTTTAAATATGCTTTAACTAAGCTTCAGGCCGCTATAATAGCTGTTGTCGTTATTATAGGCGTAATTAGTGTTGCGATATACATGGTGTCAGGACCTGCAGTAGTGCCGACATCACCTACTACATCACCTACTCCTGCATCTTCGACTTCACCTACTTCAACAACTTCCCCGCCACCAGGTAAGAAGGTGACCTTAGTAATAGTGACTCCGGTAGAGCCTGAGGGACTCGACATACAGCAGGTCGAGTCCGCAACAATAGTTCACTCACTCATATATCAGCCTCTCGGTGCCTTTGATCCGAACCTGAATGTCGTCCCTGACCTGGCTTCTGACTTAGTTTTGGATGTTGAGAAAGGTGCTATTGTTGCTAAAATACCTGAAAACCTAAAGTTCTCGAATGGGGACCTAATAGACGTCTACACCATAAAGGCGGCTGTTGAAAGATACATGAATATAAGTCCGTTCGGCAGTGACTGGGAAGCACTGGACCATATTGAGGTTACTGATAAGTACACTATTAAGTTCGTATTTAGCGGTTCCCCAAACTATGTATGGAGGGTTGACATACCTACTCAGTGGGGTGGTATAGTTGATGTTAAGGTAGCTGAGGAAGTGGGGAGAGCTAAGTTTAATGAGCTACCAATTGCTTCAGGGCCGTTCAAGGTCAAGGAGTGGGTTAGAGGCTCACACATAGTACTTGTTAAGAACGAGAACTACAGGACTAATCTTCCATTCGTAAAGAACCATGGACCCCCCAAGATCGATGAGGTTATTGTTAGGTTCATAACGGATGACCTAACAAGAGCAAGCGAGTTCCTAGCAGGGAAAGCTGACATACTTATTGGGGTACCGGTGGACATAGTAAGTCAGATTAAGAGTAACCCCGATGTTAAGCTTTATGGGGTCATAGATCCTGGAATTAACTACATACACATTAACGTAAGAAGACCTCCGCTAGATGATTTAAGGGTTAGAGAGGCCATCATGTACGCTATCGACAGGAGTGCGATAGCTCAGACGTTGGAGGACACTGTGATTCCTTGGTATTCATTTATGTCACCTACGCAGATGTGCTTTAATAAGTCGGTCGAGGAATGGGCCGAGAAACACTATGCATATAATCTTCAGAAGGCTAAGGAGCTCCTAGCTGAGGCGGGCTGGGCAGATAGGGACGGTGACGGTGTGCTAGAGGATGAGAAAGGTAATAAGTTAGTTCTTGAGCTTCTGTCACCAGCAGATAATCCGAAATTAAAAAGAGTAGCTCCTCTAATACAGAGTATGCTGGCTAAGGTAGGTATAAAAGTAAAGATAAGAGAGTTTAAGGCTGTCTATATCGGCGAGAGAATTGAC
>JAGGUC010000142.1 GCA_021158735.1 Desulfurococcales archaeon
GGAGGGCTTAATTTAATTAATGAGTTTATTTAGAGCTGGTATTTAATCGTAAATACCTATGTATTAAAAAGCAAGCCACCTACTAACTTCACTAGTGATGTTCTATGGTCAGGGATAGCACTAAGTCCATTCACGGTCACGGGGAACTAGACAGGTACGGGTCAGTGATCCCCCCGATCTACGTTAGCGCCATATACAGGTTCTTAAATGACGAACACGCCACTAAGAGCGACAGAGAGTTCGTTATCAAGTACGCTAGGGAGGAGAATCCCACTCTAAGGGCTTTAGAGAGAGTTATAGCCGGGCTTGAGGAGACGGAGGACTCGCTGGCCTTCGCCAGTGGCATGGCGGCAATATCTACTGCAGTAATTAAGTACGCGAAGCCTGGCACAAAAGTGGTTGTGCCTATTGAAGTCTACAGTACAACTCTTCAGCTGCTTGAGGAACTCTCGAGGAAGCTGGGCTTCAAACTAGTCAAGACCTGGCCGTCAGCTAAGGACATTGTTGAGGCAGTAGACAGAGAGACATCTATGGTACTGTTTGAGGTAATGACTAACCCAACATTGAAGGTCATTGACTTGAAGTATGTCAGTGAGTCACTGCCCTCAGATAATGCAGTGCTCATGGTGGACAACACGTTTACTACGCCAGTGCTCGTAAAGCCAGCTAGGTTCGGGGCCGAGCTGGTGATCCACAGCTTAACGAAGTACATGGCAGGCCATAATGATGTCGTGGGTGGTGCCGTAGCTGGTTCTCAAGACGTCATTAAGGAGCTGTGGGATTGGAGGAGAATGCTCGGCACTTTACAGCAACCTTTTGAGGCGTACCTGACACTGAGGGGGATCAAGACCCTTGAGGTAAGGTTTGAGCGCGAGTCCAAGAGTGCCCAGGCAATAGCTGAGTACCTGTTGGAGCACTCACGTATTGAGGAGGTCATGTATCCGGGCCTGAGCACTGACCCATACCACGGTATAGCCAGCAGACTTTTCTCGAGGAAGCTCTATGGTGCTGTGGTGAGCTTCAAAATTAAGGGCTCTAAGGATGAAGTGATTAGGTTCCTCAAAAAGCTCAAGATAATTAAGCCGTCACCAAGCTTGGGTGGTACTGAGTCACTGATCTCCATAGCCAGTGCTGCGGCAGCTAAGTACATACCGGAGGAGGACAGAATTAAGCTGGGTATAACAGATAATCTGCTGAGGCTGTCTGTTGGGTTAGAGGACACCGACGACTTGATAGAGGACTTGGGTCAGGCGCTGGCGCAACCTTAATGATGGGTGAGTTAGAGTAGCTCCTCAATAATCCTCACTAGCACTACTAGATGCGGCAAAGGCATCAGCAACGAGATGCTGGACAACTTAATACTTGTGATGTTTTTAACTGGTTCGGTACTGCCCCCACTAGCTAGGTACTTCTTCAAGAACCTCCTCATTAAATTCTTGTACTTCTGTACATCCCAAAGCTCTATGTAGGACATGAAGAAAGCATTAAGTGCTAGGTCCCACGCACGGTGCTCTACACTACTTGATTCTACAGCCTGCTCGGCGTCGATTATGTAGAGGGTGCCGTCATATACAACGAAGTTCGTTGGCTTAACATCGCCTAGCACATAGTTTTTGGAGTGGACCTCAGCCAGCGCTGAAGCTAGTAGGTCAGCATCCCTGCCGTAATCTATTAGTGAGCCATCAATGAATTCCCTTATAATAGTTAGTGAGCCCTCGTCAGCACTCAAGACAGCAGGTGTTGAGAACGTCCTCCAAACCACCTGAGACCCTAAGTTCATGAAGTTGAGTTCCCTCCTAAACCTCTCCCTGGGGTCGAAGGTGAATGGGTAGACAGGTCTGAAGAGCAGTGTGGGTGGGAGCCACTTAATAATTCCTATTTCACGGGTAAATACCTTTTTAACTGCTTTCCGTCCCTCATGATCGATCACCTCGGCCTGTGAAATAAGTTTGTCAATGCCTGTAGGAACGCCTAAGACTTCATTAATGTACTTGAGGATCTTCAAGCTTCTGCACCTCTAGACTACCTGCCTAGGGATTTAATATTATTACTTAAGCTACATGTGGCTTGCTGCTGAGCGTAATCACTATTGCTTCAGGTAGCGATCCCGGTACAGTTTTTGGGCAACATCTATCAGAGGCTTATTGTTACCCCTCCCTAACTCAGTCAGTAAGTAGCCATCAGTTTTGACTCTGTAAACCCTCGTAATGTACCTAGTGAGGGCGTAGTCTAAGGCCCTCAAACCTTCCCCAGAGGTTACCTTAACTAGTGCATTGAATACTTTAGAGGGCTCTTCAATAATTGAGCTGATCAGTCCTTTCCCTAATTCATTCCTGACATGGAACTCAAGCATTACATGGAGTCCTGGAACGATCTTAGATAGGACTTCCTGGAAAAAGATTCTGAGCGCTACCCTTACCTCATTCTTTCTTTCCTCCCCACTCACTGTATAGCCACCTCGGTCACCATAGCTAGAAGCAGTACATCAGGTACCCCCAATACTTAGAACTTTCTTTAGGGCTTCGGCAACCTCTTCGTGACACCTCCTCAGCTCCTCCAGCCCTAGAACTACCGGTAACTTACCGCGCTTCCACAAGTACAGGCTGTATTTTAAGGTGTTTCCCTCTTCATAGATCCTGAGCTTGAAGACTATATCCGCCAGTAAGGCATGCCAGTTGTAGTACCTGTCACCGTAAGACCCCATCCGGACAGTAAGTAGCCCTAGGTTCTTTAAGTGGAGAAGTTGGTTGAGAAGACCTACCCTGTATTGGACAGGGTCCTCAACATTAGCGACGATGTCGACTCCGTGAAATATTACTGCGTCTGGGGCTACCTTCTTGATGAGGTCGATCTCCCAGAACCCTAGTTGACTAGACCCCATACTGACGGGGTTTATTCCCTTTATAATGAAGTGCTTATCTATTAACTCGGTGGCTACTTCACGTTTAATTCCGGTATCCTCAAGAGACTTGACCATTAATCCCCTAAGTTCTTGGGGTGATGACTTATAGCTGACTATGAGGCACCTCAAGTTATTGACTGCTGCAAGGCTGGTGAAGTGAAGGTACACGGGAACGGGTCTTGCGTCAGGCGGGTACGTAATGTAGATTATCTGTCCTTTCTGGAAGTACCCCAGATACTTCCCCAGGCTCCTGCAGGAGACAGCCAGCTCCACGGTCCTAGGTGTGGGGATTTCCTCGAGTACTACTGGGGCATAAACGTTAATTCCCTTACCCTCAATTATCGTGAATGGAACTCTCGCAAGTACTACTGGAGCTCCTCTAGCCTTCCTGACCTCCAAGTCCCTGATCAGGAGGTCACGCTCGATCTTATGCCTCAGAACCAAGATGACATCCGCCACGAACTCCATGTCACCAGCCTCGATCTTCTCCTCCGTTACCGGGACCTCAGCCAGAAGCACAACAATACCATTCATTATCTTCGGGAGTTCTGCGAAGAAGTTCTGGAGTATGGCCCTAGCCTTAACGTTGCTGTTAACGGCCTTTAGAAGAGGTGTTATGGTGTCTAGGACAAGTACCTTAGGCTTGGTCTTCGCTACTAGATCTCCCATTTCCTGAGTTACGTCGAGAACAGTCTCAGGATCGGCTACTAAAGGGAATTTCACGAAGTGAAGCAGTCCTTTCTTCTCAATACCATGTAAGTCCAGACCGAGTCTCCTCATATTGCTGAAGAGCTTGTCCTTACTCTCCTGCAGTGATACGTAAAGGCACTTATGTCCCTCTAAGGCATTGCTGTAGCACATCGTTGAGGCTAGTGAGGTCTTGCCAGAGCCTGGGTGACCCGCAATTACTACTAGAGTACCTGAGGTCAAAACACCTCTCAAAAGCTTGTCGAGACCCTCAGCCCCGAACCTAAAATATCCCCTGCTCACAGGCATTACCAAAATATACCATATTACAGTACGTATTAATAACCTACTTACGGGGTAAAGTTAGGGAAAATGATTTATGTTACTGACCATATGCTCTCCTTACGACTTTCCCTAGCCTCTCCCCAGTTAACTCACCGTCCTTAACGACCACCCTGCCGTTAACGATCACGTACTTAATTCCCTAGAATACTGATGCGGGTTCTGGTAGGTTGCTCTGTCAATGACTGTCTTCGGGTCGAAGATGACTATGTCTGCCCAGAACCCCTCCCTGATCAGTCCCTGTCATGCAGGCGTACATATTATAATAATGCACTAAAGTTATGTGAAGTGATTATCATGGCAGAGGAGTATGACTTAGTTATTAGGAATAGCTTAATTGTAGATGGTACAGACAACCCATGGTTTAAGGACGATATAGCCATCAAAAACAGGAAGATCGTCCGGGTCGGTAAGGTAGAAGGTCGAGGTGAGGTCGAGTTAGATGCTAGAAGCTTGGTGGTCTCACCAGACTTCATTGACCTGCACAATCACTCCGACCTCACGATCTTGGCGTACCCTAATGCTGAGAGCTACTAATGCAGGGAGTGACGACAGCTGTAGTAGGTAATTGCGGGGTAATTACGGTACGTTCCCGAGGGTTCTGGGGAGATATGTTAGAGAGGAAAAACTACTGACTCTGGAGGAAGTCATCAGGAAGATGACGTCGCTGCCTGCTGGTAAAATGTGAAAAGCATTAAGGATTCCGTATGTAACGTAGAAGATAACGGGTTCTTGAAAGACATTCACGCCGTGTTGCAGGGATTGTGTGCTAGTTAAAAATTATTGGGCAGTGAAGTGTGGAATTATAACTTTCCCTGATCTCAGGTACGTCATCTATGTCAGCTTTCCTTTATCTAGCTCCGACATCAGCTCATTAATGTCCATTCTACCAAAGCCCACTAAGTAGTCTGCAGCACCGTAAACGACTATTGCTTCATTCTCACTGAGCTTTATGAGTCCGCATGGGAAGACTACGTAGGGTCTGTCCCCGTAGACTTCGTAGGGATCCTTAGGCTCCATTATGTATGTCGGTGTCACAGCTACTGGCACGAACCCCTCATCTTTCCTGTACTCGAGAAGTGCTGCATAAGCTCTATAGGCCTCGATGTACTTGTCGATTCCGTGCACTAGCATTAGGTATCTTTCCCTCCCGACCTCGATCGGCGGGGTCCCCCACCCGATCTTTATTTCGAAGTTAGCCTTCTTCAGCAGTACCGTAGTGTCAGCGACCGTGATCTCTTCGAGCATGTAGTCACTGCTCACACTGCACCTGTAGTGCTTGAGTCTGTCATCTACGTTACTGACTACTGCGTAGAATTCCTCACTGCCGTCAGGGAGCTTGACGTGCGGTCTGTGGAATAGGTAGACCTCATTACCTATTTTTAGTGCGAATGAGTCCTTGTCACTTATCACATTACCTCTGAGCCCTTCCGGGTGAACGAAGGCACAGACCTTCCTCATAACCCCCTCAGAGTCCTCGTAAGTCATGATTGGGATCGTCCTCTCCCTCCTCTCGACGGGATTGAAGTACCATATAGTCCTTCCAGTGTAGATCACGTGCTTTATACCGTTCATCATGAAGGCTCTCGGGTCTTCACAGCCCCAAATGTCCTGCCTGACACTAGGCCTGATTACAATCTCAGCTGGATAGTGAGTATGCGAAATAGTCTTAGTCAGGGCATCGTCTAGCGGGACCTCAATCTTAACTATAGCACTAATATACATGTAGTAACCAACAACTATTCTCGCATAAACTACTATCACATCGTCCTCAAGAACTGCTGAAGCATTAAATATGGCTATTGGGTGCTCAACAGAAAACCTCTTAATATGTATGTAATCAGGTGCTATAATACCGAGCCTCTCGACAATGTCGTAAGTCTTAAAGACCCTCACCTTAGCAGATTCCTTAGCTAGGGGGTGCTCCCTGTACATACCCATAGAGCTACAACCTCGCATACATTAACTAAGGGTTAAAATATTCTAAAACTCTAAACTAAATATAGTGTTTAAGCAACAATCTTATACACCTCGGAATACGAGGTATTACATCATGTGAGGTATGCTGAGGGGCTCTATATATAGCAGAAGATTAACTATTTACTTGCTGTTCAGCTTCGAGGCGGCCTACCTGCTGGATTTTGCAGGGTATTTCATAGGCGACGCACTCTTAAGTTGCTTGCGTCTGCACGTATGTTCGCACCGCTCCTAGCTGTTGTTGCTGTAGGGCTGGTTTACTCGGACTCCATTAAGGATGTTCTCATGTACTACGGTCTGAGAATCAAGGGAGTTAAGGTCGTGCACATCCTTACATCACTAGCTATTCCTCTAACCATATACTTAGTGGGTGCTGCCTACACTGTGGTAGCAGGTATTCAGTTAGTTAACCCAGCCGAGTACTTGGTTAAGTCTGGGCTCCTGCCGCTGAGGCCGACCCTAACGCTATTTCGGCTAGCCTACTGGTTAGAGCTATACTCTACGGAATATCTATAAACGCGTTCTACGCGCTCGGTGAGGAGATCGGGTGGAGGGGTTGATGCAGGTTGAATTAGGCAGGTGCCTCACACCCTACGCGGTTCCAGCATTAACTGGTGTTGTCTAGAGCCTGCGGCACGCACCCCTAATACTTCTCTACGGGTACAACTACCGTTTCCTCGGACCGTATTACTCTATGCGTTTTTGTTTCGTTGTGGTACGGTTTCATTGGTTCCACCTCGCCTCAGTATCATTGAGTCATGGGTGGTGGTCGAGCCCAACAGCATGAGACCCCTATCTAGGAGAACACACCC
>JAGGUC010000054.1 GCA_021158735.1 Desulfurococcales archaeon
GTGAAAATGAGGAGAATAGCTGGGAGGCTCAACAGCTTCACCTTAGGCGATATCTTCTCAGTAAGATTCTATAGTAAGAAGACAATAAGAATCATAATCGCGATCATATTCTTGATTAGTTACATACCCTTCATAGCGGCCCAGGTAAAAGTAGCTGCTAACGCGTTTGAGGTACTGCTCGGGCTCCCCTACATTCAAGGTGTTCTGCTCTTTGGAGGGATAGTGGTTGCGTACACAATACTAGGCGGGATGTTCGCAGTTGCATGGACGGACTTCATACAGGGAACAATAATGTTCTTTGGCTTCCTCCTAGTAGGTGTAGCTGGGCTGATGCACTTAGGCGGATTCGCAGCCATCCACCACCAGTTCGCACAAATAGACCCTAGACTCGCCTCGCTAACAGGTCTACTTCCGCCCGTGTGGGTTGCTGGACTAGCCATTATGTGGGGGTGGCCAACGAAAAGCACTCTGCGGAAACTAGGGCTGGAGGACATAGCTGAAAAACTTGAGCGGTCTGGCAGGGAGATCCTTGAGTAAATCAATTCTTTTAATAATTAAGTGTTCTTAATTCTTTTACTTAGGTTTTGAACCAGTTATTACTGCCTGATTTTAATGTTACTTGGGGATACTGCTTTGAGTAGTAGTGAGAGAGTTAAGGTTAGCTATGTCTTTGTTATTCTGGCTATTTCAATTGCTTTGTCTATTGGTGTTGTTGCTGTAGCTACTGTCTTACTTATTCTGGGTGGTGTAGCTAATTTTAAGGAATTGTTTGAGGTTGTTGGTGCTTTAGGCGTCCCTGTTTTCGATGCCTTCCTTTTAATTGCTTCACTAGCCTACGTAATCCGTGGCAGGCTACATGAATTAATCGGTTTCAGAGTAAGTACTGGGTTGGTTGGAGCAGGTGTGCTGTGGGGTCTCGGTTTATTTGCTGTTAATATCGTGGTATCTTATGCACTATCAAGGATCATCGGTGTGGAGTTCAGCAGTAAGATCTATGAGTACTTAATTAGCTATGAGCTAATTAAGTACACCATAGTTGCTACAGCAGTAGTCCTAGCACCCCTAGCTGAGGAACTCTACTTTAGGGGGCTTCTCTACACCTCGCTCAAGCCCAAGATCGGGATCTTCTGGGCGTCGATAGCTAGCGCTGCCGTCTTTGCGGCAGCGCACGCGATGCCTACAGCATTCATTACTCTCTTAGTGATAGGTGCCGTACTTGCATACGTGTTCGAGAGGTACAAGTCGATAGTGCCTGCAATGGTAGCTCACGCCATCAACAATGTACTAGGTGTTTCTGTCCTTCTCGCTATCAAGTAGCTTAGCTACCTTGGATAAGTACCTGGAGGTCTTCACGGCCTTCTCAGGGACCTCGATGAGCTTCCCGCCCTCAATAACGTAGTGCCTCCTTCTAGGAGGGTTCTTCACGACTCTACACACCTCCTCAATCATGTAGTGGAGCTGCGTGCAGTGCGGTGACCCATCAACAGTTAAGACAGCTACCTCCTCATAGCTGCCCCTAGCTAGTACTCCAGCTAACTTAAAACCAGTCATGTTCATGTGCTCTTCTTCAAGGCACACACTAACCTTTGCGTAATCATTAAATAACTCTAGAAATTTAGGGTGCTCTAACTCAACGCACCTACCAATAATTAGTAACTTTCTAAATCCTCTAATCAACCTAGACCTAGCATTAATATCTACCAACTTAGGTATCTTATAGACCCCCATAAACATCAGCATTAATTAACTTACTTTACAGGTAAATTAAGCTGAGCTAATTAATGCGCAACATCCGGTTAATTCAGACTCTGTACTCGTTCGTCATTAGAGATCTGCTACACTCACTATGAATAACTTAAATTTAATCCTTAAATTTAATCTTAACCTTAAATAGAATGGATGAATTGCTTTGGTAATTAAGTTCAATTACTTAGAAGCAAGGAAAAAGATTGAGATTTCTGTCTATAAGTTAATTTCTAAGTACAGGCTTCCTTCCCCACTAATATTGAGGGAGGATGAAAGTATTGAGCACCTTATTAACGCATTAGTGAAGTACAGGAGGGAGTGTGCCTTAGTTTCAGATGATGCAGGGAAAGTTGTAGGGATTGTAACGCTGTTTGACCTGCTTAAGTTATTTATTGACTACCCTAGAACTAGAATAATTTTAAGGCACCCGAGAATCAAGCCTGAAAGCGAGAAGTCGCCCTTAAGTACCATTATGAGTCCTAATCCTGTAAAGGTCGGAGTAAACTTAAAATTAAAAGAAGTTCTTGAACTTATGGTGCGCTACGGTATATCACATGTAGTAGTTATTGATCCTAAAACTAAGAAACCAGTAACCATTATATCAAAGAAAATGATTCTTAGTGAGTTACTAGGTACGGAAGTCATTAAAGACTTAACAAACACCTTATGAGGCGCTCATGAGTGGCTGCTGAGGAAGTTGAGGCCCTAATACATATATTATTAATACTACTTACAGCTAAGATCCTAGAGGAGTGCCTAGCCCGCATCAGGCAGCCTGCAGTACTCGGTGACATTCTTGCTGGGATCATACTTGGGCCTACAGTCCTCGGTGTAATAATACTGCCCGAGCATATTCACTCATTAGCATGGCTGGGTATTGTTGTCCTAATATTCCTAGCAGGATTCGAAACCGATCCAAAAGAATTCAGAAAGTATGGGCTGCCAGCAGCTATCGTAGGTATCGGAGGTGTTATTGCCTGCTTTACTATGGGTTTTCTCTTAGGCACCTACTTTGGCTATCCTCTACACACGTCCTTATTCATAGGAGCTATACTAACACCTACCTCAGTAGGTGTTACCGTAGCTACTTTAGAGGCCCTAGGCAAGCTCAGGTCTGAGGAGGGGTACATTGTTCTCGGAGCAGCAGTATTTGATGATGTTTACGGAGTTATAGTACTCTCAATTGTTTACGCCATAGCTATTGGAAAGGTGTACTCATTCAGCAGCTACACATCCATAATATTAGGGCTCTCCATACTTCTTCTACTCTTTTTAGCAATACCTCACTACCTAGGTTATATTGAGAAGTTCTTAATGCTACTCAAAATACCTGAGGCACCATTCCTAGTACTCTTAATAATAGGACTTGCGGCATCAGCTATTTCAGCGTATTTCGGGCTAACACCTATACCTGGGGCCTTCTTAATAGGACTGGCCCTATCAAGAATTCACTCACCTGAAACCATAAGAAGAGATTTCCA
>JAGGUC010000124.1 GCA_021158735.1 Desulfurococcales archaeon
ACATATCGCATGGTAATACCGTCATATGTAGCGTTATCTTAAGGAACGAAAGCATCCTAACCAGTAGGGGCTATGCCGATGAAAGTTGTTACGTTTAAGATAGATGAAGCACTACTTGAGAGAATTGATAGGCTAGCACTTCAACTCGGAGTGCCCAGATCTGAAATAATACGAGAGGCCCTACTAAACTTCCTGAATGGAGGAAATGTAAGAGTAAGTAGGAAAAACTACATAAAAATAAGACATGTCATTTTAACCTAAGCCAAAACCAGCCTCAGTAACATAAAGAAAAATATTATTGTAATAGTTAAGGTAGCTTAAACACTACAACCTTTGGCTCCGGGCCCATTACATCTAGTTCCTCCTTACTAATTGACCATTGATTACTATCCATTTTAATAACTTCATAATCTACAATACTTAGGAATGAGTCCAGTGGAGCGAGCGGTAGGTTCACACCTGTAACCCAGTAGTGCATTGGTACAACCACCTTAGGCGACAACATCTTTGCTACTTCATACGCTTCCTTAGCATCTATGGTGAAGGTCCCGCCGATAGGTACCATCAAAACCTCTATGGGTGTAACTTCATTAACTACTTCTTGTGGAGGAATGTGCCCTAAGTCACCTAGGTGTAGAATCCTCACACCTTCGACTTCAAGTCTGTAAATCACTACGTTCCCTCTAAGCTTACCTCTGCTCTTGTCGTGAAATAACTTAATACCCTTAACTCCGTACTTCCTAACAACTCTGAAGTCCCCTTCCCTCATTGAGTATTTCTCGCCGCCCGGCTTGAGAACTAAGTGGTATGCATTATGATCGAAGTGCTCGTGAGTAATTAGAACTGCATCAGCACTAGCCTTTGGAGGTTTTAACCCAATGCTCCTGCCGTCGTGTGGGTCAATAACTATTGAAACACCGTTACTGTCAACTACTTCAAAACATGCGTGACCGTGCCACCTCACCACAACCACGGAAATAGCACCCAAGAATTAAGGTGTTCGACAAATTAATAAGTTACAGCCCATCTCATTATAGAGGAAATTCATTAGATAATACCCTAGCTCAGGAGGTGGTGACTAATTAGCAGGTGGCGCCGGCAAACTCATGGAGAGCTAGTAGGCATAGTATATTACCTTAATAAACTGATACTAAAGTATTGGGGATTAAAGACGACGTCCTCAGGAACAGTACTAGCTCCTTGGGTGCCTACAAGAGAGGAGTTAATACCATACATAATGCTGCTGGCTAAGCCCAAACCCGGGGACGTGCTCTACGACCTAGGTTGCGGTGATGGCAGAGTAGCTATTGAGGCAACACTAAGAGGAGCAAGTGCAGTATGTATTGAGTTAAACAAAGAGCTCGTCCAGAAAGCTAAGGAGAGAGCAAGAAAAACAGGAGTACTTGAAAAAATAACGTTCATAAATGATGACTTCTTCAAGGTCAACCTAGAGGATGCTACAATAGTTTACATGTACCTACTAACATCCGTGAACAGATTGCTGAAGCCAAAACTAGAGCGCGAACTAAGGCTCGGTGCCAGAGTAATAACACTTGACTTCGAGATCCCGGGATGGAGACCTCTACACATCACAAGGGTTTCACTTGGTTACAGAGACGCGACACTATACTACTACGTAAAAGGAATATCTAACCTGCATGAAATAAGGTAGCTAAGCCAAGCGTATTGCTGTACTTGGCTTAGCTACTATGTGCCACTTCCATCAGCAACACCAACTCTGCGACATAAGCTCCTTATAGGACATTCACCACACTTAGGTTTTCTAGCTGTACAAGTCCTCCTACCATGAACTATTAGTAGGAGGTGAGCACTCAAGTATTTGCTCTCAGGTAGCATACTCATCCCCTTCTCTCTGATCGACTCGTAACCCTCATTCTTACCTGCCAAGCCGAGTCTGTACAGTACCCGCCTAATGTGAGTGTCAATGGGGAAGGTAGGATATCCTCTATACATAAGTAGAAACACATCAGCAGTTTTCGGACCTATACCCTTAACAGACATTAGGGTTTTCCTCAGCTCCTCAAGCTCGCTCTCGGTCAGTACATTAGGGTTTTCATTAACTAGTTTAAGCAACTCACGAATCGCCCTCACCTTCACACGTTGCATGCCTGAGGGCTTAATTAACTCCTCAAGCTCCTTATCGCTAATTCTTGAGAAGGACTCTGGTGAGAGCCTGTATCCCAACCTTCTAGTCAAATTCATCAGTGCAGTAAAAGCGTTCTTATCAGAAGTATTCTGAGACAGTACAATAGATACTAGGACGCCCAGAGGGTGCATCTTCCTAATCACTGCATCATATGCTGGAAACTCCCTCGGTTTAATACCTCCGTAATATTTTTCCAGTATCTCAACTATCTTAGCAAGCACGTAGCTGACCCCCAAATCAATTATCACTTAGTATTACAGTAGTTAATATTCCTTAATCCACCACTGGTTTTTTAACAGATTATAGAGGATAGCAGTTATGCGGTGAAGGAGATGAAGTGGACTGAGGCACTGGGGTACGGACTGAAGTTTTTCTTAGTATCAGCGCTATTCACGGTCATCGGGTCGTTCTTAATTATGTCGGCACTGTCAATAAACTTCTACGTTGAGCAGGGCAAGTACGTTGTGACATTTGACACAGTAAACATACTAACAAATGTAGGATCCCTAACACTACTGGCCCTAGGTTTTGCGGTACTTGTAGTAGGTAATGCAGCTA
>JAGGUC010000009.1 GCA_021158735.1 Desulfurococcales archaeon
CATAATTCAAGGCTTCCTTAATGCCCTCTAGTACCTTGCTTAATCCGTTAACGCCAGTTATTTTCTCATAAACCTCCTTCTTAAGTGAGGGCAGGCTTATGTTTAATCTTCTTAATCCCGCACTCCTAAGTACTCCTGCATAGTCCTTCAGATAATAACCATTAGTCGTCATTGAGAGATCTCTGGGTCTTCCCCGCTCATAGACCTCCTCCACGACTTTAACTATATCATTTCTAACTAATGGTTCGCCGCCAGTGAACTTAAATGACTCAACACCTACGCGTTTGAAAGCTTCTGCAATAAGACCCCACTCACTAGCTGTTAATTCTACGATACTAGATCCTATACCCTCAGAGTGACAGAAGAAACAACTGTAGTTACATCTCAGAGTAAGCACTAGCCTTGCATTAAGTAGCCTCCTGCCGTATCTATCAAGCAGGTGTGTTATTTCCTACACCTAAGTCAATATTACCTCAAGATATTTTAATGCTGGCATCAAACTCATGGTATATTTAACATAGTGCAGGGAGCGGGTAAAACTAGCTTAACCTTACTTGGTAGTGCACGGATGTACAAGGCTTCCATTGGGTAGTGGATAGGGATAAAATAGTCAGGCATTATCTCCTCCAATATTGTTTTTATGTCGGCACTTGAGGTATGACCTAGTGAATTTAATGTGCTTTTTATTTCTTCAGGACCTGAGACCTCATGTATTAGCACGCTTGCGTTCTTGGCAGCTGCAGTGAACTCAGGATTTGGTGATGTGTCACCACTGTAGGCTACAACCTTATCACCTATTCTTATAATGTAGGATAGTGCTGGGACTGGGTGTGCGGCTCTCACAGCCCGAATAATTAAGTTGCTGCGTAACTTGATTTCAGCACCACTACTGACCTCAGTAAACTCTAAATAGGTAAGATATTGCCTGATTCCGACAGCCTCCAGAAGAAGCTCTATTGCTTCAATTACGTCGCTTGAAGCAACTATCCTTAATTTACAATTCTGAAGCTTGGCGTGCTGAACAAGTGTTGGTATGCCAAGAATATGGTCACCATGTCGGTGAGTCAGCAATATGTAGTCTAAGTCGCACGGGCTCAATTGACAGCAAGTAGTCAACCTTCCATAGGTTCCTTCTCCAGCATCAAGCAGTATCTTAATGCTATCCTCTTTAATTAAGATAGCCGACTGTCCGTATGCAGGATTTGATACCCATCCGCCAATACCTAGAAAGTAAATTCTCATCCCAGCAACTACCATGAGGTATGCGCTCCAGTGTATTTTAAGTATTTAATTTACTACATACAAGTTGCTACCGCATAGCCGCAGGCGGATTAATCATAATCATACGGGTTCCCCGCAGAGAATAGCTTGTAGCTGTTATTATAATGGAGGTAGAGCGTAATTTCGGGGTGCAACTTCATGAGATTCCTGAGGACATCTACCTCATCATCATGGTACTCCACTATACTGAATCCATCACTTAATGCACGATCAATTAGCTCTAATTTAACAGTAGGTGATGAACGCATATCACCTGATCTCCTCATGTAAATATATTTGGGCCTGACGCCTGTAAAGTCCATTACCTGCTTTAAAGTCACTCTCAGCAGTTTTTGAGGTCTCCCAGTTACTAACAGTATGAGTCCTTTCTTAGATCTCTCTTTAATTAATTCAACACCCGTAGCTCTAGGCTTGTCCAGTTCAAGGAGTTCCTCACTAAAGAACATCCTCCAAAATTCTTGCTTGTTGTGTGCCAGTTCTTTAGCTAACCTGTATCTCCTTGATGCATCCACAATTACGCCATCTACATCGAAGGTGAATGCCTTACGAATGCCTATCACCTCTTCGCATGTTAAATAACTCCTTAAGTATGGGGACTTCATTAATTAAGGAAGTATTAACATAGTTCCATAAAATTCCCTTAGGTTTAAAGCTTCCACTAGTTCTAATTAATCTGCTTGGCGTAACTATCAGGTCGACGCTGACATCCCATGGATCGAGCGGGATATCTTGCTCAATTACTTGCAGGTCATGCACTGTTGTAGCTATTGTTGTTTCATCATTTACCTTGCCTAATTCTTTCAAGATAGCGAATTCTAGGTCTGAGTAGCCTCCACCCTTCCCCAGTCTACAGCCTTTAATGTTAACGGCAACTGAGCCAGTAACAATTAGATCTACCACAGGTAAGTTTTTGGGCGAGACTTTCACACCCCAAGTAAATGCTCCTCTAATTGTTGATGCGATTCTGTAAAATTGTTGTGGTATTTTTCTGGGGTTCAGAATTATGAAGCCCTTCTTAAGTCGTGGAGTAGGCATGATCACAACCTTGCCGTGAGTTAGTGCTAGGTACCTGACGTGCTTCTGCGGTGAGTCAGGACTTACTTCCACGACCTTAGCACCAGTGAAAACACCAAGCCTCGATAATCTAAGAGTTGCCTTCTCAGCACCTAAGAAGTTGGGTATTCTCCCATATGCAGGTCTTGGAAACTTGGCAATATTGTTTTTCTCTAAGAGGTCCCAGATTCTTTTCCTTATTTCTGATTTAATGTCCCTGTTACTGAACAACCTCACTCACGCATTAATAATTAGGATATCCGGATATTTTAGTTAAATTTCTTGACCGTATTTCTTATTCATGGTGGTTGAGTGGTATCGAAGAAGACGCTAATTATTCTTAGCAATCTCATTAAAGTGAATCCTGCCACGCTACATGAGCACTTTAGGCTACGAGAGGTGACTCCTATAGAGTGTGTTGAAGGTCCCGTAGCTATCAGGCTGGATGGGGTGAATTTTAGTAAGGCATTAAAGCAATTCGAGAAACCCAGAGATCTAAGGGTTCATGAGGCGCTTCTTGATGCAGGTAAGGTGCTGACTGAGAGGTTTAACGCGCTAGTAACCTACATTACATCAGACGAAATCAATGTCGTACTTGATGATGTTCCGTACGGTGGCAGAGTCTTTAAACTGATTAGTGTGACCGCATCTATAGCGTCAGCTCATGCGTCCTTAAGACTCGGCATCCCCATCTACTTTGACTCGAGAGTTATTAAGTTAAAGAACCTAGGTGAAGCAGTAGCATATGTAATTTACCGAGGAAGAGTATGTGCTAATAACTATATTTCACAATTATTCCATGAAATAAGAGGTAGGGGCGAAGTAACCCCATCGGTGGAAATAATGCTGGACACTATTTTAAAGACTGATGCACTAAAAAGAACTCGCGATTGGGAGATCTTAGGGTCCTGTATTTACTGGGGGGCTAGGCTGAGGAATGGTGTAAATCCAGTAACTGGTGAAAGATGCACTGTGTTAAGGAGGAAATTAGTCACTAGCGAAACATTACTTAATTGCATATTTCAGTTGTTAAATA
>JAGGUC010000028.1 GCA_021158735.1 Desulfurococcales archaeon
GACTTAAGAAGGTTGAGGGACTTAATAAGAGAGAAGATGTACTTATTAATGCATGACGAAGAAGGCTTCATAAAGTTCCTGGATGACGTATCTAGGGAGTTAGCCAAGATAATTAAGTAGGTTTTCACTAGTAAGTAGCTCCTAAGCCAGAACCCACCATAATTTTTCCCTAAGATCTTGTGGGAGCGGAAACCCTAATTACTCCCACGTATCTATAATTGAAGTAGTATAGGTTGTTCGGGTGCGGCGTCATTGGCTAAAGAAAACATATTTGAGGAGTCGATTAAGCTTCACCGCACGTACCGTGGGAAAATTGAGGTAAGCCCTAAAGTACCTGTAATTAATGTCAGTGACTTCGCTATCTGGTACACGCCGGGTGTTGCAGGACCTGTGAGGGTTATTAAGGACGATCCTGAGCAGGCCTTCGAGCTAACCAGTAGGTGGAATACCGTAGCCGTGGTCTCTGACGGAACTAGAGTGTTGGGTCTAGGTAACGTAGGGCCTGAGGCCGCCCTACCTGTAATGGAGGGTAAGGCACTCTTATTTAAGTACCTTGGAGGAGTTGACGCGGTGCCGCTGGTCGTGAGGGCAGGCAATGCCGAGGAGCTTATTGGGGTTGTTAAGGCATTAGAACCTAGTTTTGGAGGTATTAACCTAGAGGATATTGAGAGCCCTAAGTGCTTCTACATACTGGAGAGGCTGAGAAGAGAGCTCAATATCCCTGTATGGCACGATGACCAGCAGGGTACTGCATTAGTTGTTCTTTCAGCGTTGATAAGCGCGTTTAAAGTGGTTGGAAAGGACTTGAGAAAGGCCAAAGTAGTCCTCGTAGGTTTAGGTGCGGCCAACTACTCGGTCCTCAAGTACTTAGATGTGTACGGTGCTGACTTAGGTAACGTAATTGTTGTTGAGAGACCGGGTGTGGGGATCCTGCATAGGGAGCATCCGAGACTCAGCGAGTTCAAGGTAATTGCACCTCACTGGTACGACGCGTCACTGAGGACAAACTGTGAGTGTGTGGGTGGGGGGCTCCCTGAAGCGCTCAAGGGGGCTGACGCAGTCATAGCTGCCTCTAAGCCAGGGCCTGGGGTAATTAAGAAGGAGTGGGTTAAGCTCATGGCTGATGACCCGATAGTGTTCGCGCTGGCTAACCCAGTACCTGAAATACTACCCCAAGAAGCTAGGGAGGCCGGGGCTAGGGTCGTAGCTACAGGCAGGTCCGACTACCCGAATCAAGTAAATAACTCACTTGGTTTTCCAGCAGTATTTCGGGGTGCACTGACCGTTAAGTCAAGGAAGATAAGTGATGGTATGTGTATTGCTGCCGCAGAAGCACTGGTCAAGTATGTTGAGGAGAGAGGACTAAGCGAGAACTACATCATACCTAGGATGGATGAGGAGGAGGCCTACGTAGCTGAGGCTGTGGCAGTTGCTGAGGAGGCGATGAGGGAGGGTATTGCGAGAACCTCAATAAGTAAGGGGGAGCTCGAAGACGTAATTAGGGAGCTGATCAGCAGGCCGAAGAATCTCATGCATGCAGTGCTACGGGAGAACTTAATTAAATTAGGTGGTGGTTCATGAGTCAATTAATTCCTGTGGCATGTGCAAGAAACTGCTACGACAACTGCAGGTTAATAGCCGAGGTCTCGGACGGTAAGATAGTGCGTGTTAAGGCTTCAAATGACTTAATTACTCGGGGCATACTGTGCCCTAAGGCAATCGCCGACCCTATGAGGATCTACTCACGCTCCAGGGTTCTCTACCCGTACGTTAGGACGGTGAAGGGCTTCAAGAAGGTTAGCTGGGATGAGGCTCTGAGCCTAGTAACGTCAAGGCTAGGTGAATTACTGAATAATCCATCAGAAATACTCTACCTGGAGTACGGAGGGAACATAGGTTTAATGACCAGGTACTTCTCGAGGAGGCTCTGGCACTTCATTAAGGCTGCAGTAACTGACTACTCAATATGTGATGCTGGGGGCGAGGAGGCCCTCAAGCTCATGTACGGCTCGACGTACGGGATCCTCCCCAAGGACTACAGCAGGGTGAAGCTATTCATTTTCTGGGGCTTCAACCCCGTAGTCAGTGCCCCTCACATGTTTAACTTAATTAAGGATGTTAGGAGCAGGGGAGGAGCCTCCATAGTAACGATCGACATTAGAAGTAGTGAGACAGCCAAGCTGAGTGATGTACACGTCCGTATTAAGCCGGGCAGTGACGGAGTTTTAGCTCTGGGCATAGCTAACTACCTGATAAGTGAAGGGAAGATCGACGAGGAATTCATTAAGAAGTACGTCCACGGCTTCAAGAAGTTCTCAGAGCACGTCAGCAAATACGACTTGAGGACTGTTGAGGAACTAACTGGGGTACCTAGGGACGAAGTGACCGACCTGGCTGAAGCCCTCTATGAGTCTAGACCCTTCTGCATACTCATGAGTTACGGTCTTCAGAGGAGGGTTGGGGGCGGGGAGATCGTGCGTTCCATCGCGTCACTGCCCGCTATCCTGGGTGTGCATAGGGGGTTTTACTACGGTAATAGAGATGGGCTATACCTCGACTACAAGTACATTCAGGGACTGCACTTATGGAGTCCTTCGAGAGTTATTAGTATGCAGAAGGTAGGTAGGTACCTAGCCCGCGGCGACTTCAAGTTCGTTTACGTACACCTCACTAACCCAGCAGCCACACTACCTAACTCAAATAAGGTTGTTGAGGGTCTTAAGAGGAGTGACGTATTTGTTGTAGTGCATGACACGCACTGGTCAGATACGGCTAAATTAGCTGACGTGGTTCTGCCAGCACCGACATTCTATGAAAAACGAGATGTAGTCTGCGGGTATTGGCATAACTACATATACCTTAACGAGCCTGTTATAAAGCCCTTAGGTTATTCCTTAAGTGAAGCAGAGGTAATGGGGAAGCTGGCTGAGCAGCTAAACTTAAGTTCTTCAGTAGTTGCTGACCCTCTTAAAGTTATTAGGGAGGCTGTCGGCGATGAAGTATTCAGCAAACTATTAAGGGAGGGTGTAGCTGAGATACCTTACAGGCCATTAAGTGAGTATCAAACACCTACAGGAAAAATAGAGCTCTACAGTACGTCAGCTGCTGCCAGAGGCTTGAGCCCGCTTCCTAACCCGCCTAGCGGTGAAGCATTGTCGGAGGGTGAGTACCTGCTGATTACTTCAGCTCACCCACACTACATGCACACCCAGTTTGAGGATGTTTACGGCGTCATACCCTCTGACGTAACGATAAATGACTCCGATGCCCGTAAATTAGGGGTTAGCGATAGAGATGTGGTTGAGCTATACAATGAATTCGGTAGGGTACTGATGAGGGTGAAGGTCAGTAGCGATGTTCCTCAGGGTGTGCTATGGTCCCCTAGGCATGCGGAGGGGGTTGACGGTAAAAGAGTAAGCGTCTTAATGAGCGACGATGTTGAGGAGGTTGGTGAGGGGTCGGTACTTAATTCTACTAGAGTCAAGGTCAGGAAGGTGAAGAGGGTAGCGAGGAAACACTAGTCATAGCCACCTGACATCTTCCTCATGTGATCCCTGATCTGCTCCCTTCTAATAGCCTCAGCATGCTCGATATCACCTCTTACGCCCTTAAGCCTGTGTGATAGGTTCATTATTGCGTCTTCAGGACCGTAGCAGATCAGTACATCGCCGGGAAATACTTCAGTGTCACCGTTGGGAGCACCAATAAACTTTTCCTCACCATCAACCCTCCTGTATATTGAGAGCACTAGAACCCCCTCCTCATCTAGCCTTAAGTCCTTCAATTTCCTACCAGCCACCCAGCTGTCGTCCCTGACCTTGAATTGAGATATGGTATACCCTCGGCTAAGTCCCAACAGCTGCTCGTAGTCGTAGACCTTAATGTGTGTGAGTCTCTCTAAGGCCCTCTCAATAACCCAGCTCAGTCCCCTATCAATAAGTTTTGACTTAGCGAAGAAGTAGAGTGCAGCCAATCCAATAACCAGCCACATTCCCCTATAGGCCATCTCGGTGGTAGTGGTCCCCACGAACGTCAATACTAGAGTAGCCATAGCTGAAGTAAGTCCAGCACTACCCAGTAACATCAGAATTCTAATAATCCTCCTCCTAACCGGGTGTGAGACGACATACTCTGACTCAGAGGTAGTAAAGCCAACGCCAGAGAAAGCTGACTGTGCTTGAAAGGCGGCGACATCTCTGGAGAGCCCCGTCATTTTGAGTGCTACGGTCCCTATCCTAACAACAACTACTGAAAAAAGTATAACGAGGAGAAACGTGATCAGTGCTATCATATTCCATCACCGAAGGCCAGGGTCAGGGGTTGCCGTGCTCACACTACCACACTATTGGTTCTCCCTGTAAGAGAGGTAAAAATTTTTCTAAGTAACGTGCATTAACTAAACATTACTACTATTAAGAACGCGGCAGACCTGATTTTAAGTAGTGTACACTACTACACTAGGATTCGGCGTCTGTTCGGTGTCTAAGTATGTCATCCAAAGTTGTGGGGCACGACACATGCCCGAAGTGTGGTAGGAGTGGGTCCTTAGTGCTGAAGAA
>JAGGUC010000077.1 GCA_021158735.1 Desulfurococcales archaeon
CCACACTAATATCGGCCTCACTCATCCACTACATCGGTGAGGAAATACAGAATGAAATGAGGTACGCTGGAGGAGGTGAAGGGGGAGGCGAGCTAAATGAGGAAGAAGTCATCAGTAAGATCGTTGATAGAGCTGTTAAGAACGTTAAAGAAGATATGGGTGTAATTAAAAGCATGAGAAGGTTAATATCTGAAGGTACGCAGCCAGGGAGAGGCACAGTACTTGACTTAGAGGAAAGCGGTGACGAAGTAATTAGATTAGCTAGGAACACAGATGTTAGAAAGTTAATGAATATTATATCCCTCATACCAGACCTCATGCGTAAATTTAAGAGAAAAGTAAGTAAGTCAAGTAAAGGGGAGTTCATAGGCTATGAGGTAGGGTCTGACGTAGAACGTATAGTTCCTACAGAGTTGCTCTTACCGAAGATCTACTTTAGGGTTAAATTGGTGGAGGGTAAGATACTCCTCTATGATAAGGTGTTGCCCAAGTCGTTCGGCCCGTTCTACGTGCTTGTCGATAAGTCAGGCAGTATGGAGGGAGAGAAAATGAAGTGGGCTAAAGCAACAGCCATAGCCATGTTTCTTAGAGCTAGGAAAGAAAGAAGAGACTTCTACCTGAGGTTTTTTGATGGTCTTCCACACCCTCTAGTTAAGGTACCCAAGCGCATGAAGCCTGACATTATCATAACACTGGTCAAGTATTTAGCTAGGGTACGTGGGGGCGGAGGCACAGACATAACCAGAGCCATAGTAACGGCATGCGACGACCTATCTGAAGGTGTTGTCAAGGGCCCTGCTGACATAATCATCATTACCGACGGTGAGGACAGGGTGTCTGATAGAGTCATTGCTAAAAAACTCAAGTCAGTTGATGCTAGACTGATAACAGTCATGATAATAGGAGAGAACAGCGACCTAAGAAGACTCAGCTATAAGTACTTCAGGGCCATTAAGCTGAGTCAGAGCGAGATCCTTCAAGTTGTTGAGGCGTAATGTAGAAGACTATTTTACCGTCTAGGTAGTCTCTTATTACAGCCTTAGCAGCTTCATGAAGTATTGGCTCACCATCTTTCCTGTACACCCAACCCCTCTTCCTGGCAAGCTCAGCTAAAATCTCACCAGGAACCCTAGACTCGATACCGTAAGCTTGAAGGAAGGCGTATGGATTGTACTTAAGCACTTTATTAATTAACTTTAGTGCGACAGCAACAGGGTTATCTAGTTTATCGACAGGTCTAGACCTAATAATACTTTCTACATCCTTACCATCTGGTGGGACGAGCCCGGGCGTATCAATCATGTAAATATTCCCTCCTATCTTAAACAACTGCGACTTCCTAGTATATCCGGGCGTCCCAGGATATGGTGATGTACTAGCTGAGTGTCTGCCCTTAAGCGTATTTATTAGGGTTGACTTACCAACCTTCGGAATACCGAAAACACTGACAGTAAGGGGTGACTTATCCCTGACAACATCTTTAACGGTCTTTCTGAGTATGCGTGTGCCTAAGCGCTTCCTCGCTGATATATAAACCGCTCTAACACCTTCATATTCTTCAAAGTACCTCCTCCATGACTCACTCACCCTAAGAGGAATCAGGTCAGCTTTATTTAGCACTACAACTACAGGCACGCCCTTATTGCTTGCTAAGGCCTCGAGTTTCCTACTTCTTGTAGATATAGGATCTCTGATATCAACTACCTCCAACGCCACATCACACATCTCAAGAAGCTCCCGCACTAAACGCCAACTAGCTAGCCTCACTATTATCACTTCCCATAACACTGCATTATCAGGCTTTATAACGCTAGCAGACACTTAGTAATGGCATGATGTAAGCGCTCTTCGCTGACACGTGATGATAAGTCCCATTACTGATGTTATAAAAGAGCTATATTTAGGTAGCGCTCACTCCATTAAAGTACATAATTTAAGACTAAACTACCGAGCCTTCCTAATTCTACTTTCTCTTAAGTACTACTAACTCTACTCTAATTAAGACAAATATAGTGTGGCGCCGGGGGCGGGATTTGAACCCGCGCGGGGATTCCCCCACCGGCTCTCCGCGCCGGCAGGGTGTCTAGCTTAGCAGGCCGGCGCCCTACCAGGCTAGGCGACCCCGGCTCCTCTCATAGATTTTTATGTTAGGTTATAAGTGTTAATCCCGATCTCCTTATAGTACTTTATGAACCTCTATTGAAAGTCCATCATCGAGTAGCTCAGTCTTTATCGATCCTTGAGGACAGAGAACCTCGCAGGCCCTGCAGTAGATGCACCTCTCCTCACGTACTCTAATCTCACTGCCCTCCAGTACGAATACTTCCGTAGGGCAGTAACGGACGCACAGACCGCACTTAGTGCATAACTCCCTGTTTAAGTGTATTTTAACTTGCAACCTTATGTCGCACCTTGCTGCAACCCACCTATAGCCTCCTTAAGCCTCGCCTTTACCAATGCCGCCAGCTTACTCTGATCAACCAGTCTTATACCTTCCGAGATGATTACATATGGCATCCATAAGGGATTAGTTGGGACGCCCCGCATCTTCTTCACCATCAACTGCTTGAGTGGTATCCCCATCTCCTGTAGATTAGGTTCTATTCTAGTCTCAATCAATCCATCCACAAGGTACTCGAGGTGTGCCCTAAGCTCCATAAGTGCGTCGGTTGTGGTGTGCAACGTAAAGAACGTAGCTATTGCCCTACCCTTAGACACTATTGCTCTAACCGACTTAACAAACTCCAGAACCTGAGTTATATCAAGCTTAAACATAAGTTCATTTAACGAGTCAATGATTACGCAACCTCTATTCTCAATTTTATGTTCTTCAAGCAGTTCATTGATTGTATAAAGCGTTCTGCTCGGATCCTCGGGCCTTACCTCCTTAACTACCCCCTTTATTGGTTTTCTTAAAGAACCTAGTCTGAAGGAAAATCCATCTACGATCTTTAAGAGCCCCTGATCTACGTACTTGACCGGGTCCCACTTGAAACTCCTGAAAAGCTCCAGCAACGCTTCCGGAGAGTCGTCGAAAGTTACGTAAACCACCTCCTCACCACGAGATAGGAAGCTGTGAGCAACATGAGTTAGGATAACTGACTTCCCTGTCCCCGCAGGTCCCGAGATAATTATTGTTGATGAACGCATAATACCCTCAGGCAAAGCCATATCAAGCGGGGGAATACCTAAACTTACCTTTATGGTAAACCACCTACGATAAATTAGATAGCCAACAAATATAAATTGTCAGTCTCACCGCACGTAAGCCGTAAAAGAAAAACTGTTTTATTATCTAACTACACTGTTGATATTGTGAGAAGCCGTGAAGGTTATTCCTGTCATGGTACCTAAAAGTGCTAACCCAATAAAATACTTAATTGATAAGATCAAGAGTGAGGGGCTGGTCGGAGGTTTCGTAATTGGCATTGGGACCTTCAAGAGAGCTAAGATAGGGATCCTTAAGAACGGAACCTATGACGTAAAGGAGGTGAGGGGGAGAGAGAACTACATGCTTGAAGTAACCTCCCTCCTAGGCAATTACATGAGGGTGGGTGAGGACGTAAGCATACATTTACACGTTACCTTAACTAGTTCTCATAATGAGGCGTTAGGAGGTCATTTAGTAGAGGCTGAAGTAGGTGCCCTACTAGAGGTTGCTCTAATAGAGGTTGGAGACCTCAGTGAGGTGTTTGCTCATAGAGTGAAATCGACATGAAGCATTACCGGGTATGCATTGTTGGGGGTGGGCTCTCCGGTTTAACAGCCGCATATTACCTACTTAGGGAGGGAGTTCGCAATGTAGTAATAATTGAATCTAATAGCCATGCTGGAGGCCTATTAAGGAGTGAGAAAGTAGGCGACTACTTATTTGACATCGGCGGCTCACACATAATGTTTTCAAGAAATTACAGAGTACTTAGTGAAATGCTCAGCCTGCTTACCGATGATTACGTAGCACACAGAAGAAATACTAAGATATACTACAAAGGCTTATTCGTTAAGTACCCCTTCGAGAACGGCCTAGGGCAGCTTCCACCAATTGAGAGGTATGAGTGCCTGAAGGAACTGATTAATACTTACATCATGAGGATTAAGGGCGAGTTAAAAGAGCCTGAGAACTTCTATGAGTGGATCCTGTACGTGTTTGGGAAATCAATAGCCGAAAAATACCTCATACCATATAATGAGAAGCTGTGGAAGGTGGACTTGCGTGAAATAACTCTTGACTGGGTGAGGGGTAGAGTACCTAATCCACCTTTAGAAGACGTAATTAAGGCTGCGACAGGTATTGAAGTAGAGGGTTACAAGCATCAACTCTTCTTCTACTACCCGGTCAGTGGAATTGAGTCATTAGCCAAGTCATTAATAAGTAGGATAGTTAGGTTAGGTGGGGAGTTAAGGTATTCATCTCCAGCAGTTACTATCAGGCCCTGCAGTAGAAGCGATAAAATAAAAAACATTGAACTTCCCGAAGATGAGCTGGCATGCTCATGCGTGATATATACAGCACCACTAAGTGATATGAGGCTTCTCAAGTATGTGGTTAGCTCTGAGATAGCTCGAGGAGTAAGTAAACTCAGAAGCATACCTCTCTCGGTTGTAGGGGTGGGGCTGAGTAGGCCTATTAAACCGATCCACTGGATGTACTTTCCAGATAGGAATACGGTCTTCCACAGAGTAGCTGTACTTAGTAATTACTCACCACGCACAGCACCTACCGGGGGTTCGGCACTAATAGCTGAGGTATCATTCCCTGATGTGGATTCCATGCTCTCCGCTAATGAGGACAGGTTAGTCAGGAGAGTAACGGAAGGACTTGAGTCTGCAGGACTAATAAAGTCAATTAAAGATGTAGAGACCGCACGAGTGTGGAGGTGGAGGCACGCATACGTCCTCTATGACAGGCTCAGGCGTTCTATACTGCCCAAAGTGAGGGCTGAGTTGATCAGCCAAGGTATTTTCCTGCATGGCAGGTTCGGTAGCTGGGAGTACCTCAATATGGATGCAGTCTTTATGAAGTCCAAGGAACTAACTAAATACGTCATCAAATACCTACAGGAGATCCAACACAAATAACTTATTTTAAGAATAATATTTACGTCTACTATTAAAGCAAGTATTAAAGTATATAGGTTTTATTACGAGTTATTTGTTGGTGCAATATTGAAGGTAGAGTTTTATTTACTAGACGCTAGCTATGAGGTAATGTCAAAGAACCCCATAGTTCTCTTATGGTCTATTAATTCTAAGGGAGAACCTATACTGATTAAAGACTACTCATTTAGGCCCTACTTCTATGTCATGCCTGATGATGGCGTTAACATTAATGACCTAGTGAGCAGGATAAAGCGTTTAAGTAAAGCGACATCTCCAATTATTAATGTAGAAGTAGTTGATAAGAAATACTTCGGCAAGCCCGTAAAGGTAGTCAAGGTCATGACAGTCATACCGGAATACGTGAGAACGTATAGGGAGGAAGTAAAGCACTTACGGGGGGTTAAGGAGGTTCTAGAAGCCGACATTAGGTTCGCTATGCGCTACTTAATCGATAAGGACTTAAGCCCCTGTGCTTGGTACGAGGTTGAGGCTGAGGAGGAGTACCCGAACCCTAAATACCGGGTTACTAAGGTGTACAGAGTAACTGGAGGTTGCAGACGCTTAGATAGGGCTCTCCCACCTAAACTTAAGGTGCTAGCTTTCGACATAGAGGTTTATAATCCTAAAGGTGCCCCCAGACCCGAAAAGGACCCTGTAATTATTGTGTCCGCAATGAATTCTGAAGGAGAGATCAGGCAGTTCATTGCTGAGGACTCATTCGATAAGCCCGACAAGCACATGCTCGAGGAATTCGTTAATTACATTACTGAATATGACCCAGATATAATAGTAGGGTACAACTCCAACGGCTTTGACTGGCCATACCTACTCCAGAGGAGCAATTACTTAGGTGTAAAACTAGATGTAGGCAGAGTCAAAGGCGGCATTCCCAGAACATCGGTTTACGGCCACATATCCGTGCCCGGCAGGCTGAACGTAGACCTCTATAACTTTGCTGAGGAAATCCCTGAAGTTAAGATCAAGTCTCTGGAAGAGGTAGCCGACTACTTAGGGGTCATGAAGAAGAGTGAAAGAACGAACATTCCCTGGTACGAAATATACCTATACTGGGATGATAAGAAAAGAAGAGATAAGCTACTAAAGTATGCCAAGGATGATGTTGCATCAACTATGGGTTTAGCAGAGAAGTTCCTCCCATTCGCTATACAACTGGCAAGCCTCACTGGACTGCCGCTTGACCAGGTTGGGGCGGCGTCAGTCGGATTTAGACTTGAGTGGTACTTAATGAGGGAGGCCTTTAAGTATGGTGAGCTAGTGCCTAACAGAGTTGAGAGGCCCTATGAACCCTACAAAGGAGCCATAGTTCTCGAACCCATTAAGGGTGTCCACGAAAATATCGCAGTACTTGACTTTTCCTCAATGTACCCAAACCTGATGATCAAGTACAATGTAGGTCCTGACACGTATATTGAGGGTGACTGCAGTGTAGAGAACTGTCACACTATCCCAGGCTTAGGCTATAAATTTAGGAGACATCCACCCGGTTTCTATAAAAACGTGCTAGAAGCTCTTCTACGACTCAGAAAGAAGATCAGAGAGGAAATGAAGAAAATTCCTAAAGATTCGCCCGAATACAGAGTGCTTGATGAGAGACAAAAAGCACTTAAGGTCCTGGCAAATGCCTCCTACGGTTACATGGGTTGGGTTGGCGCAAGGTGGTACTTTAGGGAGGGGGCCGAAGCCGTTACTGCACTTGGAAGGGAGACTATAAAGAGGGCGATAGGAATAGCTAAGTCACTCGGGCTCAAAGTTATTTATGGTGACACAGACTCACTATTCGTCAGCTATGACGAGAAGATAATTAATGAGTTCATCAAGAAAGTTATGGATGAATTAGGTCTTGAGATTAAGGTAGACAAGGTCTATGTCAGAGTATTCTTTACTGAAGCCAAGAAAAGATATGTAGGGCTGACTACGGACGGGTCAATAGACATAGTTGGGTTTGAGGCGGTTAGAGGTGACTGGACAGAGTTAGCTAAGGAAGTACAGGAGAATGTTGCTAAAATAATTCTTAAAGAAGGTAAGGTTGAGAAAGCAATAGATTATGTGAAGAAAATAATTGGGGAATTAAGGAAGGGGGCTGTATCTATTGAGAAGCTCATAATATGGAAGACAATAACTAGGAGATTAAGCGAGTATGAGGTAGACGCGCCACACGTTATGGCAGCCAGAAGATTAATTGAGGTAGGGGGTAAGGTTGACGTTGGCGATAAAATAGGCTACGTAGTCACTAAGGGTCAAGGCAAGATCTCAGCACGTGCATACCCCTACATGATGGTTAGACCTCAGGACATCGATGTTGAGTACTACGTTAAACATCAGATAATTCCAGCAGCCCTCAGAATCCTTAGCTACTTCGGTGTGTCCGAGAAGCAGTTAGAGGGTATAGGTAAGGCATCTAAGACATTACTGGACTTCTTTGGAGGTAAAAAATAGCTTTTACGCTAGTGGAGTACGTCATCCATTGTCAGCATGGTTATTTCTGCAGGCCTCTTAGATATTACACCGACCCTAGCACCGATAATTAACTTCACTCCCTTAACAGATGCAGCATCCACTACTCTCTGCGTTATTATCCCATCCATAATTATAGCGTACATACCGTCCTTGTTGGCTGACAGCAAGTAGTCCACCAAGTCTCTTACAGGGACCTTATCCAGCAACTCCCACTTGTCATTGTATATTAATGCCTCCAGAGTCCCTCTCATGTTCTTTATATTCTCTACAATACCTGCAGGAACCTGAATAGTTTCAGCTGCAGCAACTTCAGTAACAGCCCTAGTTTCCCTCCTGGTCTCAGCATACACCTTACGCTCCTCAACCTTAGCTTCAGGTACCTCCCTAGGTAACTGCTGTAAATACGTTTTTGTTGGGACAGCATTCTTTAGTGCCTTAGATATCTCCCTGCCAGTCAGCTCTTCAACCTCCCTGCCTGGTGGCGCCCTCGCTATGTAGTCTACTTTAGCTACCCTAAGTAACTCCTTAAGTATTAAGTCACCAGCGTGGTCGCCATCTAAGAACACCATCGTTCTCTTACGTTTAGATAAATTAATAATAGTTTCTGGTATCTTACCTCTAGCACCCTCTAGCGCTACTACATTTCTATATCCGTACCTGAGCATGTTGATAACATCGGCCCTTCCTTCAACAATTATTATTGTGTCAGAGGTGTCGACCTCAGGTCCTGCTGGCAGTCTGTCAGGGCCGTAGTAAACCAGCTCACCAGCTTTTATCGAGGTTTCAATCTCATTAATTATCTCCCTGACATCTATTGTCTTCTCCCTGAACCACTTCTTCAGGATGTCCTTAGCTCTCTCAGTTATTCTTTTTATTTTCTCGTACCTAACATCAATTATGTCAATAACCTTTA
>JAGGUC010000167.1 GCA_021158735.1 Desulfurococcales archaeon
CAGAGAGTATCGGATCAGCAGCTACATTCGCTCCTGGGGCCTTCATAGTAACTAATGCTCTCGCACCACCTATCGCAGCACCTAGCCCTATCTCAAACGCTACCCTCTCATTTACAGCCCACTCAGCATATATGCCAAGATCTTTCCCGAACCTGTGAAGCGTCATTAGTACCTCACTTGAGGGTGTGCCCGGGTACCCGCTAACGACATAGACACCGCCTTCAATAGCTCCCCTAGCAATCGCCTCATTACCCATTAAGGCAAGTACCGTGCCTGCGGGAGCTCTTAAGGGGTTTACCTCCTGCACACTCCTACCCATAGTTCCACCTTATCTTACAGTATAGTTAGAGTACGTCCTCCCATTAATGCTTTCCTATTCTGCTTAGGTACACGTACCTCTCATAGAGTGCGTTAAGCGCTCTTGCTGCGATCCTAGATGAAGTCACAGTAGGTGCTACCTTAGAAACATACTTCACAACCTGCTCACTTCCCTCACCGTCAACATATACTATAGTCGGTAACGTGAAGTCACTATACATCGAACTTATAACTCTATAGAGTTTTTCAGGTCCTTCCGCTGATGTTGGTACGTAGGCCAGTACCGCTGCATCATAGTACTTTCTGAGTTCATTAATTGTTAAGGCCGTAGCGACCTGTTCAATGATTGCATCACCGCCAAAATCTATTGGATTTGAGCCAGACGGGCTCTTACCGCATGCCTCAGCAATACTTTTTCTTAAAGTAGTGCTTAGTGCTGGCAGATCTAAGCCGCTGCTCTCCAAGTGTGAAGCAAGTATCACGCCCAGACCGCCTGAATTAGTTACTATTAGTGCTCTCTTCCCTGACAGACCCTCCTTAAGCTTGCGAAGCACCTCACATACCTCGATCAGGTCATCTATATCTTCAGCAAGATAAGCACCGATCTTCTTAGCTGCAGCCATGAATACCTGGTATGAGGAGGTCAGCCCGCCAGTGTGCGATCTCACCGCCTCACTGCTCCTCTCACCCCACCCTCCCTTCAGTATACTCAGCGGCTTTACAGCGGTTAGCTTTGAGGACACTCTAAGAAACCTCCTACCCTCCCTTAACCACTCAATATACGCTATAACTGCTTCAGTACCGCCGTCCTCAAGGGCGTACTCTAGCGTATCAGTTACATCTACATCCATCATATTACCTAAGCTTATGAAGAATGAAATACCGCTGGAGTAGTCCCGTAATCTGGAAATCACAACACCTCCTAAGGCACCACTCTGAGCCATTAAGGCTATAGGTCCCTTATCAGGTACTACCTCAATACTTGCGTGCAGGTTAATGCCAGCTATACTAACACCTGCGGAGTTGGGCCCTATTACCCTAATGCCGTAATCGCGCACTACATTCCTTAGTCTCTGCTCCAGCACTTCATTCCCAGCCTCCCTGAATCCCGCAGTAATTATTATAGCTAATCTAACTCCCTTTGTGGCCGATTCCTCTAGGACTCCTGGAACTACTGGTGGCGGCACAGCAATTACTGCTATGTCAGGCACTCTAGGCAGCTTAGAGACGCTAGGCCACGCCTTAATTCCGAGTATTGACTCATACTTTGGGTTCACAGGATAAATTTCTCCCTTAAAACCGCTCTTAATAATATTCCTCAAAATCTCGTAACCTACCTTGCCTTCTACAGGGGTCGCGCCAACAACCGCTACTGAACTTACTCTTGACAGAGTACTAGAAATACCCATCTCTAATCCCTAATCATATAGGGTTGGGTATAGAATTTTAAGCATTGTAGTAACCACTCAACAACCTTATTGTCCGGGCATTTTAGCAGTATCAGAAGGATATTTTTAATTTACCTCATGTTGTAAGCTTTAATGAGGTGTAACTTCTTGAACTTCCTGCCAGTTACTTGGGACGACGTCCACGTAATGTCCTTGAAGATAGCTAGGAAAGTTATTAAGGACGGGTATACACCTGACGCTATAGTCGGTATTCTGAGGGGTGGATTCATTATTGCTAGAATAATTGCCGACGTGCTGGGTATTGAAGACCTAGGTACCGTTGAAGTAAAGTTCTACAAGGGTATTGGTGAGCCCTCTGAAAGACCAGTGATTACACAGCCGCTGACACTCGATGTACGAGATAAGAAGGTGTTGATAGTGGATGACGTGGTTGATTCAGGGAGAACTCTTGAGGTAGCTACCGAACAGGTAAGACTTCGTGGGGCTTCCATCGTCAAGTCTGCCGCACTCTTCGCTAAGCCTAAGTCAATAATATTCCCTGACTTCTACATTAAATTGACTACAGAGTGGGTGCTGTTTCCGTGGGAGCTTGGTGAGTTCCTTAAGGAGTTCAGCGACTCAATTAATGTAGGCAACATTAAGGAGAAGTTGAAGAAAGTAGGACTCAACGTAAGTGATGAACTACTTGCAGAACTTGCTGGGGTATTGAAGGAGCGTTGAGTAAATAACCGCTTCAACATATCCTAGGTACTAGCACCGACACAGTATCAACGAATACTAGTCCTCCTACTTCAGTCTCGGCAAGAACCCTACCCTTCACCACATCAGATGGCGGCTCAACCACCCTACCAATAATATTGGCCTGCACCTGCCCGATCGACCGAAGGTACTTAACCACGTCATCCGCTACTTCATGATCTACCCCCAACACAGCCAAACCCTCTGATGCCACTTGAAGCGAGTCAATACCTAGCATATCCAGAAAATTCCTAGTACTCTCTTCAATAGGTATGTCCTCACGTCTTATAATTATGGTTTTCCCTATAGCTGACGCCCATTCATTAAGTATTGACGCAACTCCACCTCTGGTCGGGTCCCTGGCAGCGTGAATGTAGTCACCGAATTTTTCGATGAGAGGTAGCATGACGTTGGTTAGCGGCTTCACATCACTCCTCAACCCTTTAATGTTGTCCAGCATTCCTAGTTGAGCAGCTATTATAGTTGCACCATGCTCTGCTATAGGGCCCGTAACAATGATGTCATCACCAGTCCCCAATTCGCTATCTGCTATTGGCCTATCAGTAATACCTATCCCCACTGACGTTATCACCATCGTGTCTAGGGAGCCCTTAGGCATTACCTTAAAGTCTCCGCCGATCAACGCAAGTCCTTCCTCAGTAACTACCCTGATGAAGGAGTTCATGATTTCCCTAACTAAATCCATGCCGGTACCCTCCTCAACCAAGACTGCGTCCTCAATTGCTACTGGCTTAGCCCCCATCATGAGTAGGTCATTGATCGTTCCTGACGCTGCCAGCACACCGAGGTCGCCTCCGGGAAACTTGAGTGGCTTGACAGTGTAGGAGTCCACAGTAACAACTATGTATTTGTCCCCTATCCTGATCACAGCTCCATCATCCAGCTCATCAATACCTATACCACCTTTAGTCCTCCTCAGACCTTCAGGTACTTTCGCTACGATTAGCTTACTGATGACCTCCCACATCTCTCTGCCTCCAGCACCATGAGCTATAGTAACTTTCTCATCCTTGACCACCGTGACCACCCAAGACCGTGTGTTTTGAGCAGACTTAATTATAACTATTGCTGATGGGACTACTCGAGGTCCTTGAGGGCCGCACCCACTGACTTTATCTCCTCAAGCCTTAGGAACTCCGGGTGCTCCGCCCAAATCCTGCAGGTTCCCTCAACACTCACCATGCAGGGGCCGTAGGGGGAGTCAGGCCTACACACCTTCATAAATAGTGGGCAGTGTGTAGGCTTGCTTAGCCCTAGAACTACTTCATGACACTTGCAACCAGGCACTACCTCCTTCGAGAGGTCGGCCGGCGGGTCCTTCAAGCCGTACTCCCTAATCGCATCATGCTCTTTGAATTTATCTTTAAAGAAGCCGCCACTCTCTCTAACGAAACCTATGCCCCTCCAGTAGGCATCGCGGACTTCGAACACCTCAAATATTGCTTGCTTAGCTAATTTATTCCCATCCCATTGCACCACCCTACTGTATTCATTGATGAGCCCTGCTTTACCTCTAACCTTCATTTCAAGTATTTTCTCTATAGCTGCAAGAACATCTATAGCCTCAAACCCCGCAACCACCGTAGGAACGCCGTACTCCTTAGGGATGAATTCCCATGATGAAGCACCTATGACAGCTGAAACGTGCCCCGGAGCTATGATACCGTCAAGCTGTACAGCCCCTACTTCAGTGAGTAGATGCTTAACTATTGGCGGTGTATATCTATAAGCCGTAAGTACTGACAGGTTCTTAGGTACCTTACCCTTCATAATTACTGATGCTACTGACGGCATTGTAGTCTCGAACCCTATAGCAAAAAACACCATCTCATTAGATCTGGTCTTAGCGTACTTCACGGCATCCATGAAGGAATAGACGATATGGACTCTGCCCCCGCCTGCCTTAGCCTCTAGGAGCGACCTGGGCGTGTGGCCTGCTGATGCCGGAAGCCTAACCGCGTCCCCGTACGTAAGTACCTCTATCCCCTCAAGGGACAGACTGATCAGCTGGTCCACATAGTAGGCAGGGGTAACGCAGACCGGACACCCCGGCCCCGCGATCAGCTCGACCTCGTCAGGAATCAACGTTCTGATACCGTAGTGTGTGATGGTCCATTCATGAGTGCCACAGAAATCCATTATTTTAACTACGTTCTTCAATTGTTCGGCGAGTTTTCTTATTTTAGCTACTAAGGACTTACTGTACTCCTTAGTTATCTTATCTATCAGTCCTCTGTAGGTGTCTGTGCTGCGATTCATTACATGGACCCTCAACATACTCTCCTGGCTGGAGCTTGTTGCCCGCACCCACTCTAGCTCCATACCCTATGAAAGCCCCTATTTTACTGTACTGCCTTCTCTTCTTGATTACTTTAATAGCCTTAATGCCCTCCCTTTCCGGCTCGGTAAGTAGCTTAGTAATCACGCCTGACTCAATAACTGCCTTCTCACCGATCACACTAAAGCCCAGGAACGAACCCCTCCCTATTGTGGCTTCCGGCTCAACCGCTGACCAAACCAACTCTACATATGAACTCACGGTTGATTCCTCCCCAACACCCACGTAAGGCCGGATGAACGTGTGAGTACCAACTAATACATTCCTACCTATGTAAGCTGGTCCCTTAATTACGGTATAGTGGTCGACTTGGGCACCATCTTCCACTACTACGGGCCCCTCAATTATAGCTGTTGGCGCTATCTTAGCCTTGCTGGAGATTACTGAATTACCTACATATTCATTAAAGAGGTAGTACTGAGCTTCCAGTATATTCCATGGGTAGCCTACGTCAACCCACCAACCACTCCAAATTGATGCTACCACATCATGTCTCTTTATATAGCTGTTTACAGCTCCTTCAAGCGATTTCTCACTCCCTATCAACTCAACTAAATCCTTGTTAAGTACTGCAACACCGCCAAAGGCATACGCACCTTCTACGTACTTCTCAGGCTTCTCAATAAATGACTTAACCCTTCCGTTAGAGGTCAGTGTTACAGCGCCGTAAAGTGAAACATCTTCTTCAGGTACTACATTAATTACTGGCTTATCAAAAACTTGAAAAGCGTTAATAACGCCTCGGAAACCCTCAGTCGGCATCAGGGTGTCTCCATAAACCAGGAGTGCATTCTTAGATAGCTCATCGGATGCTGTGAGTAAGGCAGCGGTGAGGCCTTCA
>JAGGUC010000139.1 GCA_021158735.1 Desulfurococcales archaeon
CAGTACGTTATTCTTCTTCCATCAATGCTCAGTACCTCAGCCCTGACTTCTATTTCAGCCCCTACTGGGGCAGCCTTCAGGTGCCTTATATTAACCAGCGTTCCTACGGTTGTCTGCTCTTCGGGCAGGTAGCCATCCGTGAAGGCCCTGCACGTTTCCTCCATAAACAGTATTAGTGACGGTGTAGATAACACCTCAACATTACCTGACCCAACATGCTTGGCTGTGTGCTTCTCGGTAACCTTAAACTTCCTGCTGAATTTTAACCCTTTACTTAGTTGCTGCATCTTAAACCACCATGAAACTATTAACTAATTGCTTTTATTCCCTTTTCAGTAATTTCATATACTTTCCTCCGCCTACCCTCTACAACTTCTTCAGCAACAACCCTGACCATACCTAAGCTTTCCAATTCCTTCATGTGCTGATACAGCGCCCTCAAGCTTATTCTCAAGCCCCGGAACTCCCTAATAACCTTCCATAACGCATAAACATGTAACGATCCGTGTGTTGCCAGGATCTCTAATATTAGTGCCTTAGTAAATCCTATCTTCTTTATGTCTGAGACCTCAACGAACTTATTTGTTAGGGCCCTTAAAGTAGCTGTATCAGCTAATGCAGAACCCGTGACTACCGCTACAATAGTAGATTTTCTATCAAACTTACTGCTAGCCTTAATCAGTGCTGCTATAGGTGCTGCGCCAGCAGGCTCTGCCAGCATACCCTCAGTTCTGGCCAGTAATCTCGCCGCCTCCACTATGTCATCCTCACTTACCTCAATAATGAAGCCCCCACATTCCTTAATAGCTGACTCAACTAAATCCCATAGAAGCGGCTTCTTAACGGCTATGTCCTTCATTAATGGGGAGTCATGCCTTCCCTTAACACCCACTACCACGGTGTCACCTCCCAACTCTCTTAACGCAACCCACAACATCGTGTAGAGACCGCCATCACCGACCGGAACTGCTATGTAGTCGGGGTGTTTTCTTAATTTATAGAATATCTCGTAATAGATCGTCCTGTAACCTTGAAGTAGATACGGATTCTGTGGAGTCACAGGCATTATGTCTCCCGACTTATGCTTTAAAGTCCTCTCAATAGCCTCTTCATATTCTGAAACGAAAACCACCTTATCCGACAATAGGAGGGTTTGATAAGCTTTTGAGGGAGCTACAGAAAGTGGGAGGTATGTAAGTGTCTTTAGCCCGGCCCTTCTGCCGTATGATGCAGCAGATATTCCTAAGTCACCCAGTGAAGCAATAATTAATTTCCTTATCTTGAATGTCATGGCTGCAGAAGCCAGTGTCGCCGACCCCCTATCAAGGAATGTTCCTGTAGGGTTCCTGGACTCATTCTTAATATATATGTTGTTCACACCGACTACAACACCCACATTCACTGACTTAATTAACGGTGTGTTCCCTTCACCCAAAGACACGGTACTTGAGCTGTTCATTAAGTAATTACCCCAAGACCATACACCAGCCTCATTCCCCTTGACCAGTTCATGTACTTTTTCAACTGTAGGGATCAGGGTTCCATCACACACAGGACACCTCAACATATAGGCTAGCGGATCTTGCACTGCCCCACATCTTGAGCACTTTAGTACAAGCACCTACACCACACTTCAATATATTAAGTACAGTACTCGACATTAATGTACTTTTACCACCTAAACCAACTAAGTCTATGGTGTCAGTCCTGGACTGGCCTAAACTAGCTGTAGGTGCTGTAGTACTTCATAATGATGAGATCCTCCTAGTTAAGCGGAGGTATCCCCCATCAGCAGGTTGGTGGTCTGTGCCAGGAGGTCATGTTGAGGCAGGTGAAACTCTGGAGGAGGCAGTGGTTCGTGAACTCCATGAAGAAACAGGTATTAGAGGTGCTGAACCAAAGCTAATTGCACTCACTGAGTACATATCAAGAAGACGCGGCTCACTTAAATATCATTATCTAATAGTCGACTACTTAATAACATCCTACAGCGGCAACTTGAAGAAAAGTGATGAAATATTGGATGTAGGTTTCTTCAACTTAAGAGAAGCGCTGCTCATGAATATCACACTGACTACCCGGAAACTAATTAACAACATGATTCGTAATGGGCTTTCAAGAAGTAATGAGGTGTACGTAATTAAGGTGGTACTTGATGACAGGAACCGAGATGCAGTGACCAGAGAGCTGATTAGAGAGAGTGCTGAAATCTTAGGTAAGGAGATAAGGATCGTTTACAAGTAGCTAGCCTCGGAGGGTCCTCTTACTCATCAACTTAAGTACATTCGCTATATATGCCCTGATCTTAGGTGTAACTCCCTTAATCTCAACACTCATGAAACCTCTCACGATGATTTCTTCTGCTTCCTCACGTGTAAATCCCTTGCTCATCAGATAAAGTATTTCTTCTTCGGCTACCTTACCTATTGATGCTTCATGGGTCAGCGTGGCGCCAGCACCAAGACCTCCGAGCTCAGGTATTGAATACAGCTCTGCATGATCACTGAGTATAAGTCCTTTGCACTCTATGTGTCCCTTACCTGAGCTTCCAGATATCCTAGCTCGAGCCCACGCCCTCGCCTCATCACGTACCATGAATCTTGAAATAATTTCCGCTACACCATCGCCATCTAACACGACCTCAGCACCTACATCGAGTACTGAGTCAGACCTACCTAAGACAATACTTGCTGAATACACCTTTCCAGCGTCTCCCAGTATGTAATACTTGGGGTATGTCTGTAGGGTTTTCACTGTACTTAAGTTCATGTAGTAGCTGACTACTTCAGCTCCTTCATGAAGCTTGACTACAGTTCTAGGTCTTACATGAGCCACCTTGTTCCATGCATGAACCATTATGTAGTTGAGTCTCGCACCCTTCTTAACATATACTTCAGTAATTCCTGCATGCAGACCTGCCACCTCAGGCATTATAGTGCACCCAGTTATGATTGTTGCTTTAGCCCCCTCCTCCAAAACCATAACGTTATGCGGTGCTTGAAGTGCCTTACCAGCCATGTAGAAGCACGTCTGTATGGGATCCTCCACCCTAACCCTGGGCTTAACCCTGACAAAATAACCTCCGGTCCCTCTTAAGGCCGCTATGGCAGTATACTTGTCTGTACTCGGACTTACGGCACTCCACACGAACTTCTGCGCCTCTTCAAAATCACTATTTACATATTCCATAAGGGGGCGGATTTCCACTCCAGGTAATCTGCTTAATGCTTTGAGTACAGCATCATCAAGCTGGAAAAAGAATGCTGCCCTCTCAGCCTTCTCTAAGTCGATACCTACTTCCTCAACCCTACTTAAGTTTACCTTAGTTGTTATTTTCTTAGTCTCTCCGGCAATTTCAATGACATTGATGTCTGGCCCGTAGGGGGCTGGCTTACTCAGTGCACTACTAGCCTCCTTTCTTATATATTTAAGCCATTCGCTGGGGCCTACCAAGGCTTAAATCCCTCCTTCATGACCTCATCTATTAAATCCGCGCCACCACAACCTCTGACTACTCCATCCTTCATAATACAGACCTTACTTGGCTTCAGGTACTTTGTAATGAAGGTTGTGTGAGTAACTATTACCATTGACTTCGAC
>JAGGUC010000022.1 GCA_021158735.1 Desulfurococcales archaeon
CCCTTCCTAACTCACTCTCACTTACTGGGCCTCCGCACAAAGGGCACAGATGTCTAAGCAGCATCATAATCTTCCTGTTGATGATGCTATAGCAGGTATCATTTAAAAGACCACTTACTAATTGAGGCCGGACTTACGGAACTCACGATTATTTTCATAGTTCAGTATTACTACTACTTACTTGCACCAAACAGCAGTCATCAAGGCATTGTTGAAGTTATTATGATGAAAGCTTTTCTAAATTACTGAGTACGGAATAATTGTGTGGGGCGGTGACGAGGAAGTATATATTCGTGACAGGTGGTGTACTATCAGGCCTGGGAAAAGGCGTTACCTCAGCTTCTACAGGGCTTTTATTGAAGTCCATGGGGTATAGTGTAATAGCAATAAAGATAGATCCCTACGTTAACGTGGATGCAGGAACCATGAACCCCTACATGCACGGTGAAGTATTCGTAACTGAGGATGGTGGTGAGACAGATCTTGATATAGGGCATTACGAGAGGTTTCTGAATATTGACTTGAGTAAGAAAAACAACATAACTACAGGTAAAGTCTATCAGTCAGTTATTGAGAAGGAACGGCGCGGCGACTACCTAGGACAGACAGTTCAAATAATACCGCACGTAACTGATGAAATAAAAAGAGAAATTCGGGAGGTAGCTGATGAGCAGGGTGCTGATGTAGCTATTATAGAGATAGGGGGTACTGTAGGTGATATTGAAGGACTGCCTTTTCTCGAAGCTGCAAGGCAGATGAGGCTTGAAGAGGGTGCGGATAATACTTTATTTATACATGTGGTATTAATACCTAAGCTATCAACGACAGGCGAACTGAAAACAAAGCCAGCTCAGCATAGTGTCCAGGAGTTAAGAAGGATAGGTATTCAGCCAGATATACTTGTAGCTAGGTCTATAGAGCCTCTGAGCAGGGAAGCTAGGAGGAAGCTAGCGCTCTATAGTAACGTGCCTCAGGAAGCGATATTCAGCAACTATGATGTCGACTTGGTTTACGAGGTTCCATTAATTCTGAAGGAGCAGGGACTTCACTCACTAATAAGTAAGCGCTTAAGAATGAAGTACTGTGAGCCTGACTTAAGTAGCTGGATAGACTTCATAGGTAAGATCAAAAACGCTAGAAAACAAGTTACCGTAGCTATGGTGGGTAAGTACACAAGGCTGAAGGACAGCTACTTAAGCATAATTGAAGCAATTAAACACGCTTCAGCACACTGCTTACTTAAACCTAAGCTAAAGTGGATTGAGGCTGAGGACATAGAAAAGGAAAGAGTGAGTGCAGAGGAAACTCTTGAAGGTGTAGACGGGGCAGTCATATTACCAGGTTTCGGTATAAGGGGGGCTGAAGGTAAGATTAAGTTAATTAAAGAGCTCAGAGAGTCAGGTAAGCCTACTCTGGGGATATGCTTCGGACTTCAGTTAATGGTAGTTGAATTCGCAAGGAACGTATTAGGGTTAGATAAGGCGAACTCTACGGAAGTTGATCCAAGCACTCCGCACCCGGTAGTTGACTTGCTGTCCATGCAGAAAGGAGTCATCTATAAGGGTGGAACCATGAGATTAGGGGCGCTTCCAATTAGGTTAGTTCGAGGCACTAAAGCATATGAAATCTACGGACAGAGAGATGTAGTATACGAGAGACACAGGCATAGATATCAGGTCAACCCAAGATATATTAATAAATATGCTGAAAACGAATTCATTGTAAGCGGTTTTAGCAAGGAGGGATTCCCAGAGATAATGGAGCTAAGATCATCGAAATTCTACTTAGGGACTCAGGCGCATCCTGAATTTAAGAGCAGGCCTCTACAGCCATCACCAATATATGTTGGATTTATTAAAGCTCTTAAAAAAGGATGAAGTATATAAGGCAATAGTTCCTTCATTTCTTGGTTATAGATACATGTACAGGTTTAAGGATCTAATTAGGATTGAGAAAGGTAAGGCATTCCTTCTAGGTAATGAAGCTATTGCAAGAGGCGCTATAGAGGGTGGAATAGGGGTAGCTAGTGCATATCCTGGGACACCTTCATCCGAAATAGTTGAAGCGCTCACGACCATAAGCAAGGACTTAGGAATATATGTTGAGTGGAGTATTAATGAGAAGGTAGCATTCGAAGTAGCGTTTGCCGCTGCAATAACAGGAGTTAGATCCTTGGTAGCTATGAAGCACGTAGGTCTTAATGTAGCGGCGGATCCTCTAATGAGTAGTGCATATACTGGCGTGAATGAAGGATTTGTTATAGTTTCGGCAGACGACCCAAGTATGTGGAGTAGTCAGAATGAGCAGGATAACAGGTTCTATGGAATGCATGCCTACATACCTGTTTTCGAGCCCTACGGTCCAGGAGAGGCTAAGGAGCTAGTAAAATATTCATTAGAGTTTAGCTCAAAGATCAAGCATCCCGTGATCTTTAGGAGTACAACGAGGATCAGTCATACTAGAGGAGTTGTGGATCTTGGGCCAATACCTAAGTCAGTGAAGGTGAAGGGCGAATTTGGAAAGGAACTAAGGTTCGCACTAGTCCCAGCAGTCTCAAGGAAGAATAAGCTGGCTCTCCTGGAAAGGTGGAGGAAAATAAGTGAGGAAGTAGAACACTGTCCCTTTAACTTCTTAGAAGGTGATGGAAAACACTTGATCATAGCGCCAGGAGTTGCATACTCGCATGTGAGGGAGGCTATCCAATTCCTTGGAGTTAAGGCTAAGATACTTAAGCTGAGTTCAGTTTACCCCATCCCAGAAGCGATGTTGCTGAAGGCTGTGAGCGACGTCGATGATGTTGTAATTATTGAGGAACTGGATCCTGTAACTGAATTGCAGGTAAGGTCTATTCTACATAAAAAGAATATAACCATCAGAGTAGCTGGGAAAGATCTTGTTGAGTATCCATATGAATTAAGTATTGAGAGGGTTGTTGAGGTTCTGAGCAAATTCTACAATGTACCGAATCCTTTGTTGCAAACTAAGGCAGGCGGTACCAAAGGCATCGAAGTTCCTGCAAGGCCGCCAACATTCTGCCCTGGATGCCCATACAGACCACTGTTCTTTGAAATTAGAAGATACATTAATAGGGAGAAGTTACCCTATATCGCGTCAGGAGATATAGGATGTTATGCATTATCTCTCAATGAGCCCTACAAGCTACAAGACCTCATTATCGAGATGGGCGGGAGTATAGGTTTAGCAAACGGCTTAAGCAAAGTTACTGATGATATGGTATTCTCATTTATAGGTGACTCCACATTCTTTCATGCAGGAATGCCGGCACTAGCAAACGCAATATATAACAGGTCTCCTCAGGTGGTGGTAATACTTGACAATCAAATAGTGGCAATGACCGGGCATCAGCCATCCCCCTCAACAGTCATGGAAGGTAAAAAAGCTATTGCAATTGAGGACGTTGTTAAGGGATTAGGTGTGGAATTTATTCGCGTGGTAGATCCGTTTGAAATAGATGATGTCAGAAGGAGTATTAGCGAGGCTGTCAAGTACGTTAGAGAGAAGAAAATGCCAGCAGTCATTATTGCCCGTAGAAGGTGCGCACTTGTAATTCTACGTGACTTGAGGAGAAGGAGTATAATGCTTGAGCCCTGCTACATAGATCAAGAAAAGTGCATAGGCTGTGGAACCTGCTACAACTGGTTTGCATGTCCAGCAATATCTAAGGTGGATGGGAGCAACAAAGCTGTAATAGACCCGAGCCTTTGCGTCGGGTGCGGATCATGTGTAATTATCTGTCCTGTAAATGCAATAAAGCTCCCTAAGGGAACCGAGCCCCGTAAATTAAAGGAATTGTGGAGGTGATGTCTTAATGGTACTAAATATTGTAATAGTTGGTGTAGGTGGACAAGGACTGCTGTCAATGGCACAGCTAATAGGGTGGGCGTCAGTAGAATCCGGGACTAATGTATTAGTTGCTGAGACACACGGACTTAGTCAGAGAGGCGGGTCAGTCATAGTGCATGTCAGATTAGGTGATGCTTCGTCACCGCTGATACCTGTTGGAAGAGGGAACATAATGTTGGCCCTAGAGCTTCTTGAGGCGGCAAGGTATGTCAATTACATGCGTAATGATGGTGTAGCCGTGGTTAATAAGAAGCTGATCAAGCCTAATATACCAGGCGTGAGAGTTGAGAGGGAAGAAAATGTAATTAATACTTTAAAAGGAACAGTAAAGAATACATACTTCATTGATGCATCAACTAAAGCATTAGAGGAGGGCAATCCCGTAGGCGCTAATATGGTTATACTAGGGTTCCTCGGAAATATGCTTGAAAGAGCTGGTGTCCTGCAGGAAGGTCTACTAGGTAAGTATGCAGGCAGTATCGGCAGAGGTTCCCTAGCCGAAATAAATAGCAAACTATATGAATGGGGGTATAGTCTAGCCAGCCAGCAGGTAAGTAACGAGTTAATAAACTCCATAAAGTCTTGGCTACTTAAGGAGGTGCCGTAACGCCATAATTTTCTTTTTAAACCTCAAGCATATCAAGAATGTAGTGACAGGTAGTCTCTCATTTAATAAGAATAAAAACTTTATATTTAGTGTTAACCCTCAAGGCAGTCCCTAAACCTTCTTACTTTCAATTATAATCATTGTTGTAGTGCCTCTTACTTGGGGAATTCTTCTTATTTTATTAATTACTAGCTCCCTTAGGGATTCGTGGGTTTTAGCCTCAACTACAGCAACAATATCGTACATGCCGTAAACCTCGTATATCTCCTTGACCCCCTCTATCTTCGCTAAGGCCTCAACAACCTCGGACTCTGTCCCGATTTCCGTGTTTATTAATATAATAGCAGCGGGCATAGATATCTCATATATTCATGTTGCGGTAAAACTAATAAACTTGTTTA
>JAGGUC010000021.1 GCA_021158735.1 Desulfurococcales archaeon
CTTGAGGTTGCTCAAGAAGTAGTGTATATGTAGTAAGGCCTACCCATTAATTAACTGCTGCATGCCCTTAAGTTGTAGTTAACTTAATTTAGGTTTGCCTTTATTACTTAGTGGTTATTGGGCATGGATGAGAGGCCCGAAGTTCTGAAGCTCATGGAGATGAGGAAGAAGGCACTACTTGGCGGCGGTAAGGAAGCTATTGAGAAGCAGCATGCGAAAGGAAAGCTAACGGCTAGGGAGAGAATAGACCTTCTAGTGGATCCTAATTCTTTCTTAGAAGTCGACATGTTCGTCAGGCACAGAGCCACTGAATTCGGAATGAATAAGAGATTTGCTTATGGAGATGGAGTGGTCACCGGACTCGCTACGGTAGGTGGCAGGAGGGTGGTCGTCATAGCTCAAGACTTCACGTTCATGGGTGGCTCACTTGGTGAGATGCATGCAGCCAAGATAGTTAAGGCGATGAACTATGCCCTTAGTTCTGGAATACCAGTTATATTCCTTAATGACTCAGGGGGAGCGAGAATTCAAGAAGGTGTGGACTCGCTGAAGGGCTATGGCGACATATTCTACATGAATGTAATGGCCTCAGGCGTCATACCTCAGGTAGCTGCTATAATGGGTCCCTGTGCAGGTGGGGCGGTCTACTCCCCCGCACTAATGGACTTCATAGTAATGGTTAAGGGCACTTCATTCATGTTTATTACAGGTCCCAGGGTAGTTAAGGCAGCTATAGGTGAGGTAGTTAATGAGCAACAGCTCGGCGGGGCTGAAGTCCATGCTACTAAGTCTGGAATGGCGCACTTCATAGCTAATAATGATGAAGAAGTGGTAGGAATAATCAAGAAGCTCCTCTCATACCTCCCTAGCAACAATTCTGAAGACCCGCCAGTAGTCCAGACAGGTGACCCACCTAGTAGGGCAGATCCTGAGCTAGATGCTATAGTACCCGAGGACCCGAACCAAGCATATGATATGAAGGAAATAATTAGGAAGGTACTCGATAAGGACACCTTCTTTGAGGTTCATGAACTCTGGGCTAGGAGCGCTATAGTTGGTTTCGGTAGACTTAATGGCAGAGTGGTGGGTGTGGTAGCTAATCAGCCAGCGTACTTGGCCGGAGTCCTCGACATAGACTCATCAGATAAAATAGCGTCATTCGTTAGGTTCTGCGACGCCTTCAACATACCAATAGTTACTTTCGTTGACGTACCCGGCTACCTCCCGGGCACTAGGCAGGAACACGGCGGCATAATAAGGCATGGTGCTAAGGTACTGTACGCGTACTCGGAAGCTACGGTACCTAAGCTGACCGTAGTCATTAGAAAGGCGTACGGCGGGGCCTACATAGCTATGGGCTCCAAGCACTTAGGTGCTGACTTCGTAGCTGCGTGGCCTACAGCTGAAATAGCCGTCATGGGGCCTGAGGGAGCCGCGCAAATAATTTGGAGGAAAGAGCTAGCAGTAGCTAAAACTAGTGAAGAAAGAAAGAAAATGCTTGAGAAGTTTGTGCAGGAGTACAGGGAGAGGGTAGCTAATCCGTACGCAGCTGCCGGCAGGGGCTACATAGATACCGTAGTGAAGCCTAGGGAGACGAGGCCCACACTAATTAAGGCCTTAGAGTACTTAGTAAGCAAGAGAGAAACCAGGGTCTGGGTCCCACCTAAAAAGCACGGTTTAATGCCTGTTTAGGGGTGGTAACGACGTCGCTCTTCAGGAAGAAAATACGATTCAAAAGAATAGAAAGGAAGAAGGTAGTCGCACGCAAGTTAGCTGCTGCAGCAGTTGCTGTAGGTATTCATGAGATGCTGCAGGAATACGCTGCGGCAGCTACAGCAGCTATTGAGCTCCATAAGTTACTTGAGGAGACAGCACTACCCAAGGTTGAGAAACAGTTCTTGGGGCGACAACCTTGGATTATTTCTTGGAGACTCGAAGCTTCTACTCACCTGCATAGGAGGGGGAGGGTCGGGCCATGGTGAAGTACAGGGTGAAAATTAAGGGTAAGGAATACATTGTTGAAATAAAGGAGAAGAAAGGTAATACTTACGTAGTTAGTGTTGATGGTGAGATATTCGAGGTAGTGACAGAAGAAGCACCTGCTGAAGTCGCCCCCTTACCCACAACACCCCCGCAAGAAGCCGCAACAGCCCCAGCAAAGCCAGCTACAGCTCCTGCAATACCTAAGCCAGCCCCACCTGTTTCTGGGAAGACAGTGTCCGCTCCCGCACCAGGTAAGATACTTGAGGTTAGGGTTAAGCCAGGGGACAGAGTCGTGGAGAGTTCCGTAATTGCGGTTATGGAGTCCATGAAGATGACTATGGAGATCTATGCTGGCGCTTCAGGCGTGGTCAAGGAGGTTAGAGTGAGTCCTGGGGACTTCGTGGAGTTAGGGCAGGTAATTGCCGTTATTGAGTAGGTACTACATGAAGGGATATTAACTAAAGATTTTTCAATAAGTAAAGCCAAATTCACTTCAGGAAGCAGTTATGGCTACTGGACTCCCCTTTAGGTTTAAGCCATTCATAGTCGGTATGGTTCATGTCGGTCCTCTACCTGGCTCTCCAGCATTCAGGGACGACGCCAACGTGATCATAGACGAGGCGATAGAAAATGCTGTGGCACTGGAGGAGGGCGGTGTTGACGGTATCTTAGTCGAGAACTTCTATGACGCACCCTATCCTAATGAGTGTGCTGACCCCGCAACAATCGCTTCACTGGCATTAATTGTTAGGGAAGTTAAGAAGGTCGTGAGCATTCCTGTAGGTGTTAATGTACTGAGGAACTGCTGTCTGGAGGCAATGGCCATTGCCCACGTATGCGGAGCTTCTTACATTAGAGTTAATGCATTCTCTGAAGTAATGGTCAGTGACCAGGGAATTCTGAAGCCTAGGGCGTACGACCTAATGAGGTATAGGCGCTACTTACGTGCCGAGCACGTAGCTGTACTAGCTGATGTGCATGTGAAGCACGCTTCACCATTAGTTGCCAGACCTATTGAATTAGTTGCTCTAGAAGCTGTTGAGAGAGGATTAGCTGACGCAGTTATAGTTAGTGGTGAGGCAACAGGCTTTGAGGCAAACATTGAGGACTTGATCAAAGTGAAGAAGACGATCTCTAAAGTACCTATTATTGTAGGTAGTGGAGTGACAGCTGAGAATGCTGCGAGGTACTTGAGCGTAGCTGACGGGGCTATTGTGGGCACATACTTTAAGAAGGGAAGGCGTGTGAGTAGGGAGAAGGTAAGGAAGTTGATTAACTCTATAATGCACTTAAGGAAGGAAGTCAGTACTTCCGTGTAATTTTAAGGAAACCATAATACCTCTATTCAAAACAATTGATTTGGGCTACCGATTGAGTAAATCATCTAGGATTCCTGGATTCCATAAATTACCCATAAGTGACAGAATTAAACTGTTGAAGGACTTCGCTGACTTAAGTACTGAGGATATTGAAGTACTTAAGAAGTGTGGTGCGCTAGGTCTCGACATAGCTGAGAAAATGATCGAGAATGTCGTCGGTACCTTAGAGCTCCCGCTAGGTATAGCCACTAATTTCCTCATTAATGGTAGGGACTACCTCATACCTATGGCTATCGAGGAGCCGTCAGTAGTTGCTGCAGCTTCTAATGCAGCTAAGATGTGTCGTGCGGGCGGAGGCCTATTTGCAAGAGCTACTGAATCACTCATGATTTCTCAGATACAGCTGGTTAAGATGCCATCACCACACACGGCAGCCTACAAGATTCTTGAAAGAAAAGAGGAAATAATCGAGTTAGCCAACTCGACTGACCCAGTACTTATTAAGTTGGGAGGCGGCGTTAGGGACATTAAAGTCAGAGTCATCAAGTCACCTCAAGGCCCGATGATCATCACGCACCTAATAGTCGATGTCAAGGACGCTATGGGCGCTAATACAGTTAATACCATGGCTGAAGCAGTGGCGCCTCTACTAGAGAAGTGGACAGGGGGCAAGGTGTACTTGAGGATAGTGTCAAATCTTGCTGATAGGAGGTTAGTTCGCGCGTGGACTAAAGTGCCTAAAGACGCGGTAGGTGGTGAGGACGTAGTTGACGGAATAGTCTATGCCTGGGCATTTGCTGCAGCAGACCCCTACAGGGCAGCCACACACAATAAGGGAATAATGAACGGTGTAATAGCTGTGGCGCTGGCCACCGGGCAGGATACTAGGGCTTTAGAGGCTGGGGCGCATGCGTACGCAGCAAGGAGAGGCAGGTACGAACCACTCAGTACTTGGGAAAAAGACGAGAGCGGGGATTTGGTGGGTTATCTTGAGATGCCTATGGCCGTAGGAGTAGTCGGAGGAGCCACCAAGGTTAACCCAGTAGCTAAGGTCTCACTCAAGATATTGCAGGTTAAGACTGCTAGAGAGTTAGCTGAGATCATGGGTGCTGTCGGGCTGGCACAGAACTTAGCTGCGTTGAGGGCGCTGGCCACTGAAGGTATTCAGAGAGGGCACATGAAGCTGCATGCCAGGCAGTTAGCAATAAGTGCTGGAGCAGTAGGTGATGAAGTAGATAAGGTGGTTGAGGAGATGATCAAGGAGGGCGTAATAAGAGCTGATAAAGCCAAGGAAATACTCGAGAAAATAAGGAGTAAGAGGTAGCACATTAGGAGCTTTTTTATTTAAGGTCTAATCCAGCTTAAGCAAGCTCTTAAGGAATGCCTTATATCTACTTATTGATTTCGTCACCCTAGGATCGATCCCTAATTCAAGAGCAAACCTAACGGAGGCGATGCCGACGACTTGAGACCACTTAAGAATGTCTTCCACGTAGTCGCTACCGTCAACCTCGAGATCCTTAACTGGGACTCCTGAGGCCTTAAGGTGATCAGCAACAAACTTCATTATTTCATTACCTGCCTCCTTGAATACTATGGCGGCTATGGGCTCTCTCCAGCCCTCCCAGCCCACAATGTCATTGTGGCCCCACTCAGGTACTACTTCTGCCTTAGCTAGTATCTTAGCATTTTCATTAAATTCATTCTTAGCCCTCACAGCCAGAGGGTAGTACTTCGTACTTGCTATAAAGAACGGGATCCTGCCCGCTACCGCCTTAATAACCTCCTCAGCTAATGCATCAGCTCTTTCTCTATTCCTTAAGACATTGATAGTGTTCTTTAAGTTACTATGAAGTCCTAGCCCCAGTTCTTTGAGGAGGTTAAGCGTGCTGAGGAGAAGTGCTGAAAAGGCTGATCGGGGTGCGTAGCCGCTATCTACTTGAATATATGGCAATTCCTCTTTAACTGCTAATTCAATTAACCTACCTCCCGAAGCAATAGCAGCTACCTTAACACCCTTACTTATGCCTTCCTTAACTACGTGCAGTGTTTCCATAGTATTTCCGGAGTAGCTCACTGCGACCATCAGCCAATCCTCTCTAACCCACTTAGGAAGTGTAAAATCTTTAACAATAGTTACTGGGATGTCTAGTACCTCAGTAGCTAGTACATAAACTACATCACCAATTATTCCTGACCCGCCCATACCCACGACTGCTAAGCCCTTGTAGGGTGGCTCCCAGACCCTGCCACGAACTCTGTATTCCAGCGCCTTTACTGCCTGTGTGTACCAATTATAGTAATCATTAAGGAACTCACTCACATTTTCCACCGACTTAATTACTAATGAGGTAGTTGATAATGGTTGCGACTCAATTAATGTGAGTCAGCACCCGGTCCTATCCCTTAAACCACCTTCTTGCCTTGTCTTTAAGTACTTTGACGGAGTAAGTTATGAATTCTACCTTATTACCTGCGATCAGGGCTTCTACAGCCTTTCTCCCGTCTTCGCTCCCAGCCTCGGTAAGTGGCTTGAGGAGGTACCTAATAAACCTCTGTGTGGTATCTTTGTTTCTGAAGTACGTGTTCAGTACGTCTACGAACCCGTTGGGGTTCTTGATGAGTAGCTCAGTTATGTATGACCCGTACTTTTTCATGGCAAGTGAATTGAGGGCTATCAGCATACCTGGCGCGCCTTTCCTGAGCCTATCTTCTGCTAAGTACTTAATGTATGCTAGCACGATCTTTGTGTTTATGTCCTCGCTTACTTCACTCATTGACCGTCGACCACCTCGATCTGGAATTCCCCTCCCTCCTTGTACTGAACGTAGAGGGGCTTCACAGGTCCTGAAACGGTTATTGGGTGTGGCTCTAAGTATAGGTAGAGCCTGCTGTCCCTCCACTCAGGCCTTACCTTAATAATCAGGTCGTAGATGTCCAGCGGTATCGGTATCTCCTCGCTCGATTTTACGTTATATATGTAGAAAGAGGTTATACCTAACTTCCTCCTCAGTAGGAGATTGTTAAGGTGCTGTCTAAAGAAGTCATCCCAGTCATTGCTGTGCACCATCGGTACCTGCTGCAGTGAGTCAAACACGAGGAACGTCGGGTTTATTCTAGTGTCTGACTCCCTATTATATTGAGACATTACGTAGAGGGGCTTCGCAGTCGGATTTATTGAATCGATAATTATCTTAGATAGCTCAACATTGAACTTCTTAGCATGTGCCTTGACTGCCTGCCTTATGAGCTGAGGTGGCTTAGAGTACGTTCTAATTAGGAGTGTACCACCGTACCTGGCTATGTATCCCAAGACCCACCAGATGAGTAGTGGCAGTACTGAGGCGGGTTCCCTGACTATGAAGGCTATTTGAGAGCCCTTCCTTAGGTAGCCGCCACACAGGAACCTTATTTCCTTGGCGTGAGGTATGTAGATCTGTGCCTCACTAGGTGCTGGGATCTCCTCCATTCTTGGAGGGAGATAGACCTTGATGCCCACACCTGGGGCTATGTCGAAGTACAGTTCAGCGTAGGGTATTGAGGTACCCCTCATCTTCCTAATCTCCATCTTCCTGACAAGTACACCATTCTCTATGGTTGACTTCAGTATTATTACGCCGTCAACGAGGAATTCCTCAACACCGTAGCCGACGGAGGGGGCACCTATGGGGAGTTCAGAGATGAGTATTCCCGTAATACCTAGAGGCTTCAGACCGTTTACCATCGCGTTCTTTATCAGCTCCCTCGTCAGCCTGAAGCCAGCGACTTGAGTTATGGCTGTTGCTGAGTCCATGACAACCCTCTTAGCATTCATCTTAACTATCGCGTCCATGAACTCCTTAAGGGCATCCTCGATCCCCTCAAAAGTAGATGTCTGGATCCCCTCAATGTAGTGTACTAACCCCCTACGCTCAAGCTCCTCAAAGTCCATTCCTAAGGCACGCATAAACCTGTAGAAGTCATTCTTAGGCTCTAAGAAGCTCAGGTAGACACCGGGCTCCTTAAACCTCTTAGCCCCTTCATAAATGAACTTCGCTGACAGTGTCGTCTTGCCAGCGCCTGGGTGCCCAGCAACGAGTATTATGTCTCCCCGTGGGAACCCCCCATTAAGAAGCTCGTCAAGCTCGTCAATGCCCGTCGGGCACATCTCTATGCTCATATCACCAGCACCCCTAAACTAATCAAAACACACCCTATTATTAATATTTCTTAAAGAGTAGGGTCGTACTTAATGAACCAGTGCTACACTTTCGTAATTTCTGGCTGATGCCTTAATGAGAATGCAGGTAGCTATTATATGGTTATAGTAGTTAATATTACAGCATAATTAAGATATAAGATAATTTATGAATGTACAGTGCGCTAATCCAAGTGATTAAAAGAAATTAAACAATAGTATGACCACAAGGCAGGGGTAGGAAGCTGAATCTCGGATTCTCTAACCAACTCCATGTTGAGTAACTCATTATTTAATAATGTACTCCACTACCTTATGTTTCAGAGATTGGAACATGAGTTCTATTGCTTAATATTATACAGAACTATCCGCACAGATGTAATTAGTGGCTTGAGATGGAACAATGCTTTTAAAAACAGTACTTGCTGCGGCTGCAGTATCTGCGGTAGTACTGGCGTCAGTAATGTACTTAGACCAAATAGGAGTTATTGACATCGTAGGAACGGTGAACGTGCCTGGAGAGTCCGTGACCGTTAGCCTGCATGTTATAGAGTTTGAGTTGCCAGTTAATACAAGTAGTGGAGAAATAACATATGGGAACTTAGGAGTTTTAAGAACAAATAAAGAGTTAGAGGTGCTACTTAAGCCCGCTGTCAAGGAGGTTGAAGGAAATCTCACAATATCTCTAAGCGGTGAGGTACTCCTAGTGTCTGATGAGAAGACCTACACAATTAAAATGCCGTGCCTAATGACGGTCAATACATCGTGCTTCCGTGCAGCAGTGCTCATACCCGGTTATGATGAGCCGCTGAGGATACAGCCTGGAGAGTACAACATAACACTCAGGCTTGCTTGGAGTGCGACAGAGGGTCAGGGAGTCTTCAAGTTACAGATAGTGTTCATTACCGGTAAGGATAATGGAGCATACATACTGCCTGCCAGCGGTAATGTAGACACAGGTAATTGGACGGTGGCTGAAGGCTCTACCAGAACATACATGCTACTGCTGGAGAAGACTAAGGTCAAAGCAAGCAATTGCTTTGGTGAAACTAGGGTGCTAGCCTGGCTCTTCTCACCGAGGGAAATAGAGCATGCAGACTACGTGTTCAAACTAATAAACGCAAAGACAGGGAATGTATTAACGGTACTTAATGTGCCAGCTATTCGTGACGGCACATACTACAAAGCACTGGTGCTAATCAAGGCCAAACTAGGGCATTACATCATCGAAGTAGAATATCCAAGTACGGGACAGCCAAGTAGAACCGTTATGAGAGCGAAGATATCGATTGAAGAATAACTTAAAGTGCCTTTTCCCTCCTTTCTCACCCAATATACTCACTGATAACTGCACTTACGGGAACGTATTCAGTCTTAAATCATGAGTAATTGTACTTACTTACTGCTGAAGTTATTGTTAATTATTCTTGAGAAGTACTTTGCTTTAGTCTCTGCAATAACCTTGTTTATTTTCTCAATAAACCTCGCGAACTCGCCTGTGTCGAAAATGTTAGGTGGCTCCTCATTAATGCCCACCATACCTGAAAGAACTCTGAAAACGTCGTGCAGGATCCTCTCGGGAGGTGACCTGATGACGTGCTCGAAGGCTGTTATGAAGTCGCTTGGATTATTAACTAGAACCTCACCTAAGCTCATTCCAGTTAATCTTCTTATATTGTCAATGATCTCATATGCCTTATGCATTCCAAGAACTCTACTCAAGCTTTCGCAGAGTAGGCTGTCCAGCTCAGTAGTGATCACGTATTCATCGTAGTTGCTGCCCAGCAACCTCGTGTTCTTGAGTACTTCAGGCGGCAGTGGCTTGTAGGAGTACTTATGTGCCTTGTTTTCCTGCTTGCGGTCACCCCTGCTGCTCGTGTTTTCCTTGCCCACTACTCTATCGCCCCAACCTTAACGGTCTTCAGCAAAAACTCCTCACCACCTACTAAATTGTTGATCTACCTAATAGAGTTATTGTTAAAATATTGTACGTTTTTCTCGGAGAGTGATGCCGGAAATTAAGGAGTGTTCGGAAATTATTACTTGGCTGAAGCAACGTAGTTGTCTATGTTTCAAAGCAGTTCTTCAAGAATCAACTCACCACATGCATAATGGACTGCTCCAGTGCAGGCAGTTATTTAAGTCCTAGAACAGAGGAGTTATTAGCTGGTGCTGAGTGCGATGAGTATAGACCTCGTGGACCTAGTATACAGGTTCAGGAAGGAAGAGAAGGAACAGCACCAACGGATTGAGGGGGTCTACTGGGTCACTGACTTAACCAGGTGTCCACTTAAGAGAACCTACGAGTTTAAATACCCGGAGCTAACCGCTAAGGACGTCTTCTCCCCTGTCTTCATAATGGGTGACTTAGCTCATAGGGGTGTGGAGTCACTAATTAAAGAGTTCTTTCTTGATGCTACATCAGTTGAGGTTGAAGGGTCTCGTGAGGTATCACTTCCCAATGGCAGGAAGGTAGTAGTTAGAGGGAGGGCTGACGCAATTATAGACCTAGGGGGTAATTCTAAAGTAGGTGTTGAGGTAAAGACTGCTAGAGCTGACTTAGGAATACCTCAGCAGCACCACATAGATCAGGTTAGGGTCTATAACTGGTTATTCAGCTTAAGTTACAGCATACTTTTCTACGTAACTCCAGACAGAGTTACTCAGTTCGAGATAAGAGATAGTGTAGATGAAGAAGAGATAATTGAGAGGATAACATCGACCACCTACCCGCGCTACCCTTGGGAATGCTCCTACTGCCCCTTCTCAGTACTCTGCCCACACAAAAAGGCACATGATGTTAGGCACAGGTAGCTGATGAGTCACTTGGCCATACTGACCCGACTACCGTTACTAAGTGTGAGTAGGAGAAAGCTATACACTACCTTAGTCCACCACCTGTGGAGACTATTTGCTTATTTGGGTGCTTGAGTTTTTTAGAAACTTCGGAAATACTGTATTTATATTTTTCTTCTGGGATGTAGGTGATGGGGGGTTATCAGGTTGGGTCGGTGATGGTTCCTCCCGTAAC